>CAMOHV010000360.1 GCA_946615275.1 uncultured Verrucomicrobiota bacterium
CAATTCGCGGTCCGTCCCCGACGCGCTCAAGGAGGCGTTGAAGCTCTTCATCGTGCGGCGCGACGACGTGAAGACGGTGATCGCGGGCTATCCCTGGTTCCTCGACTGGGGGCGCGACACGTTCATCTTCCTTCGCGGCGCGATACCGGCGGGCTTCGCCAAGGAGGCGCTTGACATCGTCAAGGCCTTCGGGCGTTTCGAGGAGAACGGCACGCTCCCCAACATAATCCACGGCGAGACGGCAGGCAACCGCGACACCACGGACGCGCAGCTCTGGTTCATCATCGCGGTGCGCGACCTCTGCGCAAGACTTGGGCGGAAGAAGATGCTCGCCACAGACTGCGGAGGCGGGCGCACTTTGAAGGACGTGGTGGAGTCCATCGCCGAAAACTACTTGAAGGGCACGCCGAACGGAATCCGCGTCGATGAGGCGTCGGGCCTAGTGTGGAGTCCGTCGCATTTCACGTGGATGGACACCAACTATCCGGCCTGCACACCGCGCGTGGGATATCCTGTGGAGATCCAGGCGCTCTGGATCGCCGCCCTTCGCTTCCTGGGCGGGAAGAGGTGGAAGGCTCTTGCCGACAAGGCGGCGGATTCGCTTGTGCGCCTATTCTCGAACGGTAGCGGCCTCGCCGACTGCCTTGACGCGCCGAACGGCGAACCAGCCGCCGCCGCGCGGCGCGACGACGCCGTGCGCCCCAACCAGCTCTTCGCCATCTCGCTTGGCGCGGTGGCGCCGGACGGCGAACTGGCGCGCGAGATCGTGCGCGCCTGCGCGCAGCTTGTGGTCCCGGGCGGCGTGCGATCGCTCGCCGCCGGCGATGCCCGCTACCGTGGCCGCTACACGGGCGACGAGGACACCTCGCGCAAGCAGGCTTACCACAACGGCACGGTGTGGGCCTGGCCGTTCCCGATGTTCGCCGAGGCGGCCGCCGCCTGCGGCGAGCTTTCGCGCGACGAGGCGCTTTCGCTTCTCGCCACGGCCGTCGAGAACATCAACGCCGGGTGCGTGTGCCACATGAGCGAGATCGCCGACGGCGACGCGCCGCACGCGCAGAAGGGCTGCCGCGCGCAGGCGTGGAGCGCGAGCGAGACGCTCCGCGTGTGGATGAAATTGAGAATTGAGAATTTTGAATTTGAAGTCTGAAGTCCGAAGTCCGAAGTCTGAAATCGGGAATTGAGGAATCAAGAAGAGAGAGACGAGATGCGGATGTTCAAAGACGTGAGATTCTGGATCAAGGCTGTCGCGTGCGCGGCGTCTGCGTTTCTTCTCTGGGCTGCATTCCCGCCCAGGGGGGAGATGTATAACGTGGCGTTCGCGCTCGCGCCGATGCTCGCGCTCGCGCGGCTTTCGGAGAGGCCAGGACGCGCGGCGGCGTGGTGGTTCGCGTTCGGGTGGGGGCATTGGCTCGCGGCGCTCAGCTGGCTGCCGGCGATAAGCGAGAACGGCGGTCCGCTGCCGCTTGTCCTTCTTGGGTGGGCGGCGCTTGCGGCTTTGTGCGGCGGCTACTTCGCGCTATTCGGCTGGCTCGACGCAAGGCTCTGGCGCGGCTTCGCGCGGCGTTCGCGCTGGACGAAGATCGCGGCGCTGCTCGTCTTGGAGCCGGCGCTCTGGGCGGGCGTGGAATGGCTGCGGGCGACGCTCTTCTCCGGCTTCGCGTGGAATTTCCTTGGGACGGCTTTGGGCGGCTCTCCTTCGCTGGCGGCGCCGGCGCGCGCCGGCGGGGTCTATCTCCTGAGCGCTCTCGTGGTGCTTCTCAACGGCGTCTTCGCGACGCTTATCTGCCGCCTTGCGAACCAGATGACCGGCGCCGCCGAGACAGGGGAGGGCCGTGGCGCGCGCCGCCTCGGCGACATGCTGGAGACGGCCCTGCCGCTCGCGGCGATTCTCCTTGCGCTATGGCTCGCCCCCGCGCTCGATCACCGCGTGAAGGGCGGCACGGCGTATGTCCCGGTGAAGGCGGCGCTCGTGCAGCGCAACGCGCCGTGCATATTCTCGCGCGCCGAGCGCGAGGATCCGATGGAGATATACGACAGGCTTCTCGCCGCGGCCACGGCTGCGAAGCCCGACATCGTCGTGTTCGCGGAAAGCTCCATGACGGAGTTCGGGCGCATAGGGAGCGACGCCGCGCACCACGCCGCGCAATTCCTGTCGCGGCGCTGCGGCGACGCGGCGGTCCTCGCGGGCGGCGACTGGCGGACCGAGGAGGGCCACATCTGGAACGCCGCCGCGCTCTGGCGCTTCGACGATGCCGCCGCCACCAACTCCGCCCTCGCCCTGCAGGTGTACGGCAAGCAGCACCTTGTGCCGTTCGGCGAATACATCTTCCTGGACAAGCTCATACCGCCTCTTCAGAAGCTCTCGCCCATCGGCATCTCCCTCTGGCCGGGGAAGGCGGCGCTACTAGAATTAAAAATAAACGACCATGGGAGGGGAAACGGGCAAGGGACGGGGGCTCTGGCGCCCCCGAACCCCGCCCAAGGTGAATGCTCTTGTGTCCGCCTCGCCCCGCTCATCTGCTACGAGGACACAGATCCGCGCCTTGCCGCGCGCTCGGCGCGCATGGGGGCGCAGGCGATCGTCCTCATAACGAACGACAGCTGGTTCTCGCGCTCGGCGGAGGCGGTGCAGCACGCGGCGCAGGCGGTGATGCGGTCGATCGAGACGGGACTGCCCACGATCCGCGTGGGGAACTCCGGGGTCACGGGGGTGATCTCGCCGACGGGCCGGACGAGGTGGCTCACGGACGGCGAGGGGCGTCCGCTCGTGGACGCGGCGGGCTGCCAGCTCGAGACAGTCCTGGTGCCTGTCGATCCGCAGCCCACGCCATATGTTCGCTTTGGCGACTGGCCGATGCTGGCCGTCTTCGCGCTTTCCATGGTTCTGGTTTCAATTAGACCGCGGTTGGTGTCTGCCGGTTGCTAGGCAGGACTTTATGAAGTTGTTATTTGGGGGCGAAACACAGTTTTTGACTTTTTGTCCGTTTGGAGTGCGTTTTTTTTGCTATAATCTTTATCCCTATGGAGAAGATAGACTTGGCAATGCAGAAAGCGTCCGTCTTGACGGAGGCGTTGCCCTACATTC
>CAMOHV010000361.1 GCA_946615275.1 uncultured Verrucomicrobiota bacterium
GAAGATATCCTATCCTCCGCCTTCTTCGCGCACATCGTCTGCACCAGCACCGCCAGCTTCATTGGCACAGATGGGTTTCTATCGCGCACATCAGGTATCGGATCGGGCGAAAGGACCTCCTGAAGCAACTCGGCGGTATTCAATGTGTGATACGGCGAAACACCGGCGAGCATCTCGAAGAACACGATGCCGAGAGAGTAGATGTCGGCCCGCACGTCCACTGCCGCCGCATCCATGGCCTGCTCCGGGGAGATGTATGCGGGGGTTCCAAAGACAGTGTTCGTGATGGTGTGCAGCGAATCGCCGCCGGGGAACTTCGCCACGCCCATGTCGACGAGCTTGGCTGTTCCGTCCGGCGTTATCATTATGTTTTCGGGCTTGATGTCGCGATGCACAACGCCAAACCTGTTGGCTGCCGCGAGGGCGGCAGCGATCTGCCCGACCACGGCAACGGCATCCTTCGGGGGCATGGCCCCGCCCATCGCGAGCCTCTGGCGCAAGTTTCCACCGGTGACGTAGTCCATCACCATGTAGTAGATGTCGCGCACGACATCATGGCCGATGTCGTGCACGGCAACCAGATTGCGGTGGCGCACGCGGCTTGCGATGCGCCCCTCGCGCACAAAGCGCTTCACGAAGACTGGATTCTTGTTCGCGATGGCCGGATAGAGGACCTTAAGCGCATAGTAGGCGTCAAGCATCTCGTGGCGCACAAGATAGACGGCGCCAAGGCCGCCCTTGCCCAGAAGCCGCTCCACGACGTAGCCGTGGAACTTGTCGCCGTGCCTGAATATGTCAGGCTTCGCCGAGACTACGCCGCTGTCGTCGTTCTCCATGGCCAACGCGCACAATCTCCGTCACGCCATGCCGGCCCATCTCTTCATGATGGCGAGGGCCTTCACGCGCGCCTCGCGGCGGTCGGTGCCCTTGCCGCCCCATCCGCATTCGCAGGAGACGCCCCCTGCGTAGCCGATGCGGCGAAGCGCCTTGAAGTAGTCCGGAAGCGGGCCCGGATCGCTCATGCCCGGCGCCTGGCGCGTCTTGGGCATCGCGATGTGGCAGTGCTTGAGGCGGCTGCCGGCCAGGATGATGGACTCCGGGGACTCCTTGCCCTGCGCCATGTGGAACATGTCCGCGAGCTGCTGGATGCGCGGGCTTTTAACCCGCTCGACGATCTGGAGGCCCTGCCACACGTAGTTGATTATGTTCGACTCGTTCGGGCAGAGCGGCTCGATCACCACGGAGACCTTGCACCCCTCGATGCGCGCCGCGAGCTTCTCGCAGAACTCGGCGAACTGCTCCGCGCCGCGCTCGACGTCCGGCCTGTCCTCGCGCTTCTTGGCGCACATGTCACCGGGCACATTGCGCGCACCGCCGGAGCCGAACACCACCACGGACATCCCTACCTCGTCGGCCCTCTGGCACGCCTTCTCGGCGTACTTGAGCGGCTCGTCGAAGGAGGCGTTGGGGCCGGTGAGGCGGAAGGTCCCCGGCAGGAATCCGTTGCAGGAGCGGATAGGGAGCTCGGCCGCAAGAACCGCGTCGCGCTGGCGCTTCCAGTCGTCGCCGTCCTTGTCGGGGATGAGGGTCGGGGAGACCGAGCCCTCGAAGAAGTCGTAGCCTAGCTCCTTCATCTCCGCGACGGTCTTGAGGTTGCCGCCCACGCAGATGCCGAAGAGCATGCGCCCGCGCGGAAGGTTGTCGGCGGGAGCGGAGGACGCGCAGCCGCCGGCGCCCATGGCGCCGGCCGCGGCGGCGAGGCCTCCGATGAAGCCCCTGCGTCCCAGTGAACATGACACATTGCCGTTCATGCGCCTCACACTCCTTTCGGATTCGGGCCATATTCGTTAGACCCCGGCTTGCCGTCGAGGCACACGAAGACCAGAAGGACGATTGGCCCGATGATCGGGACAAGGCCTAAGAACAGCCACCAGCCGGACTTGCCGATGTCATGCAGACGGCGCACGCTCACGCCAAGCGCCGGCAGCAGAACGGCCAGTCCGTATATCAGCTGCAGGATGCCCTTGGTGAACTTCTGGTCGATGAACCCAAGGACAAGGGTGATGACGAAGTTGACAAGCGTGAACATCCAGTATTCCTTGCGGCGGGCGCGCCCCTCGAAGCAGAAGTACTTGCCCTTGATGCAGTCAAGGTAGTAGTTCATTTCTTTTCCTCCTATTAGGCAAGGTCAACTCACTGCTGCGGCTTCGCGACGCGGGAGCCCACGAGAGCGTAGAAGAGCACGTACGCGAGCAGGCCGATGGAGAGCCAGTAGCTCGAGAGGATGCCGATCTTGTCGGCCAGGAAACCCTGCACCGGGATGAGGATGCCGCCGAACACCATGCACATGAAGATGCCCGAGCCCATCGGCACGTACTTGCCGAGGCCCTCGGCCGCCATGTTGAAGATGCCGCCCCACATCACGGACGTGCAGAGGCCCACGGCCACCATGAACGCCATCGAAAGCGGGAACTGGTAGCCGAAGAGCGTGATCATCTTGACGGGCGCGAACATCACCGCGATCAGAAGCGCGATGCCGAGCGAGGCGAGGAAGGAGACCTGCGTGCGCGAGGACACCTTGCCGCCCACGACGCCGCCGAGCAGACGCCCGCACATCATCAGGAACCAGTACGCGCCGCACACGACGCCCGCGACGGTGCCGCCGACGTAGCCCGGGCCCTTGGATGTGATCTCGCCCGCCGCGTTCTTCACGCAGTCGGTCATGTACAGCATGCCCATTGAGGGGACGCCCACCTCGATGACGATGTAGAAGAAGATGGCAAGCGCGCCAAGGGTGAAGTGGCGGAACTTGAGCGTCGTCGCGATGTCCTGCATGAGGGACGTCTTGCCGGAGAGGCGCGCTTCCTTCTCCTCGGCGGTCTCCAGATGCGGCTCGGGGATCTTCGAGAACGCCACGATCACGAACGCGAGCGCGAAGATGCCCATCGCGATCATGAGGGCGGGCGCGGCCTTGATGAAGGCCGTGTCCTTAGTGATCTCGCCGATGAGCCAGCCGAGCACGGCCGGGGAGAGCGTCGCGCCCACGGAGTTGAGCGAGCATCCGAACTGCACGAGCTGATTGCCCT
>CAMOHV010000362.1 GCA_946615275.1 uncultured Verrucomicrobiota bacterium
CCACCTTCGCCTTCCGCCAGGGGCCGGACCTCTTCCTCTACGCCGACTTCAACCATCCCGAGCCCGAGCGCATCCTCAACCTTCTTGAGGACAACGCGGACGCGCGCTACACTTTCATGGTCTCCCATGGCGCCATCGTCCCCGTATGCCCCGGGAAGAATTTCCGCTGGTTCATGCTTGGCAGGAAGGGACGGGACGCCGCGCGGCGCAAGCTCTTCTCCGAGCTTTGCCGCCGCAACGCGATCGCCCTCGTCGGGCACAATCACGCCACCTCCTTCGCCGAGCTCAAGCTGCCTGACGGCGGCCGCCTCACGCAGTTCATGGCAACGAGCGTGTGGTCGGCCGAGAACCAGGCGCTGACGCCGCCGAAGCACACTTCGCGCGAAGGCTACGCCCGCCTTCCCGAGGCGACGAAGGACTACAACCTCTCCGACGCCCGAAGCCTCTTCGCCGAGTACCGCCCGCATGTCAGGGAATTCTTCTTCTCCGGGCAGCAGGGCCGCTATCTGCTTGAAGTCTCGGACAAGGCGGTCACGATGACGATGTGCGGCGGCGACCGCGCCGAAGCCTCCCGCACATTCACGCTGCGCGAGGCAACAGTGGCATGATGAAAAAGAATCTTTTTTCCCTTCTCGTGGCGGGCATCGTCTCCGCCGCGTCTTTCGCCGGGCTCTCCCCCGACGAGTTCCGCTCGCCGCCCCCTGGGGCCAGACCCCACACATGGTGGCACTGGATGAACGGCAACGTCACGAAGGACGGCATCACCGCCGACCTCGAGGCCATGGCGCGCGTCGGAATCGGCGGCGTGCAGATATTCGACGCCGGCCTCGCCATCCCGAAAGGCCCTGTGGCCTTCGCCTCTGACGCCTGGTACGACTGCCTCGCCCACGCCAACCGCGAGGCGAAGCGCCTCGGCCTCGAGCTCTGCATCGCGAACTGCAGCGGATGGACAAGCTCGGCCGGCCCCTGGATCACGCCCGAGCTCTCAATGAAGTATGTCACGAACACAACCGTGGTCGTGAAGGGTGGAGAACGGTTCGTCGGCTCCCTCCCAGCCCCCAGGAAGACGAACGGATTCTACGAGGACATCGCCGTCCTCGCATTCCCCACCCCCAAGGCCAAGGCCGCATGGCCTGATTTCGACATGCAGGTGTTCCGGACGCGCGGGGCCGAGGTGGGCCCCGTGAAACCACCCCGCCTTTCGGCGGATGCCATCCCGCCATCCGCTTGCGTCCCTAAGCGCGACGTCATCGACTTGACCTCGTCCGCATCCCCGGCGTCCAGCGGCACTGCCTCCCATCCGCCCGATCTGCGTCTTGTGTGGGACGCCCCGTCGTCCCACGAATCCTGGACTATCCTGCGCATCGGCTACATGTGCAACGGACGCAAGAACCGCTCCGCCTCCCAGGCCGGCTCCGGCCTTGAATGCGACAAGCTCAGCGCCCACGCCCTTGACGTGCATTTCGACGCATACGTCGGCGAGGCTCTGAAGCGCCTCGGCAAAGACGGCGCCTTCAACAACGTGCTTCTCGACAGCTACGAAGTGCGCGGACAGAACTGGACTCGCGGCTTCGAGAGGACCTTCGCCGCCCGCATGGGCTATTCCATCATCGACTTCCTCCCCGTCCTCGCCGGCTATCCCATCGATGACGCCGCCGCCACCGAGCGCTTTCTCAAGGACTTCCGACTCGTGGTCTCGGAGCAGTTCGTCAAGAACTACGCCGCGCAGCTCCAGAAACGATGCAATGAAAACGGACTCGTCCTTTCGTGCGAGCCGTATGGCAACGGGCCGTTCGACGATCTGGAGTACGCCCGTTTCTGCGACATCCCCATGGCCGAGTTCTGGCACCCCACGAATGAATGCGACCTCGCGGCGCTGGCGCGCGACCCGCACCGCACGTTCATGGAGACGCGCTGGGGCAACCGTTCGCTTGGAAACGGCAAGGCCGTCTCCGCCACTGCGCACGTGTGGGGAAAGCGCATCGTCGGCGCCGAGGCGTTCACAGCCTATCCAACGGCCTGTTCAGGTCGCTGGCTGCAGGGTCCGTTCGAGCTTAAGCTGCAGTGCGACCGGATTCTCGCTGATGGCGTCAACCGCATGATATTCCACCGTTTCGTCCACCAGCCCTGGACTTCCCCTGCGCGCTGCCCCGGCATGACAATGGCGGCGTATGGCGGGCATTTCGACCGCACCCAGACATGGTGGGACCATGGCGCCAAGGAGTTCTTCGCCTACATCTCCCGCGCCCAGCACCTTCTCCAGCAGGGCACTTTCGTGGCCGATGTTCTTCTCTGCACTTCCGGCGAAGCTCCTGACTTCGGCACGGACGGCGAGATCCCCCACGGCTACGACGGCGACCGCTGCCATCCGAACGCCATTGCGCAGTGCAAGGTGGAGAACGGATGCGCCATCGCCCCAGGCGGCGTTCGCTATCGCGTGGTGGGCACGCCGCCTCGGGACGCGCTGCGCCCAGAGGTGAATGCGGCCCTTGATCGTCTCGGCAAGATGGGGGCGGTAGTGGTGGAGTACGGCGGCGTGGAAGCCGCGCTAAGGAAGATGGACTGTCCGCCGGACTTCATCTGCGACGACCGCGATGTGACCTGGATCCATCGCCGCGTTGACGGTGACGATATCTATTTTGTTGCCGTCCCCAACAAGGACGCCAAGAGGGTGAAATGCTCGTTCCGCGCAAGTGGAAGGACGCCGGAGCTATGGAATCCCATGACTGGTGAAGTCTCCGATGTCGCGACCGAGGACATAGTTGATTCGGGGAATGGCCAGACAACGCTTTTTCTCAATTGCCAGCCGATATGCTCTGTTTTTATTGTTTTTAGGGCCGTCCGACAGGGTCTGACCCCTCACTCATCGGACCAACAGGGTCTGACCCCTCATCCATCCAAGGGTCTTGCCCTTTATCCATTGGGGTCTGACCCCATGTTCACAAGGTCTGTTCCCATTGTCGGGAGCTGGGAGGTTGCTTTCCGCGAACCTACGGCCACGAACGACATTGCGGTTGCGGAATACACCGTTCTAGAATCATGGACGAAGAGTGATAATCCCGATATTCGCTATTTTTCAGGAAC
>CAMOHV010000363.1 GCA_946615275.1 uncultured Verrucomicrobiota bacterium
CGTCGCTCGCCGAGAACCACGGCGGCGCGATTCCGTCGTACCTGAAGGCCTGCCGTTCAAGCTCCGCGAAGACGTCCGTCTTGTCGCGTATCGACTCCGCGTCCCAAACCGCGAAACGCGGCAGCGGCGCCCTGAGACGCGCGAACGTGATCTCCACTTCCGCCTCGCCGGGATTGCCGCTCCATACGCCCGCGCCAACGAATCCGAACTTGGGCCGCGGGTTCCCAAGGCTCACGCCCCCGCCGAAGAGCACCCGCCCGTCCAGCATCGCGAAGAGCGCGCCGTTGCGCGTGACGAGAACGAGCGAGTGCTCGCGGCCCGTACCGATGGGGGAGTCCAGGAATTCAGCGGCCAGCCTTTCGCCGACCGTGCGCTCCGGCTGGTTGCGCGTCAGGATGATCGAGTTGTCCCTTCCGAACGTAAGCATCACCGTGTCGTCTTCGGCCACGTGGTTCAGGAACACGGTGAAGCCGCCTCCATCCATGCGGAACTTGAGTTCAAACGAGCCTTCCGCAAAGGCGTTGGAGCCCATCACCAGCGCCTTCGAGCCGGTGGTGGAGCCTTTGTCGGAGACGATCGGGTCGTCTGGGGCCTTTGCCCGCAGGAAAACGGAGGGGCTGTCAGCGTCTGGCATGCACTCGCCCCAGATCGCGCGCCACCTTTCCTTTCCCACGTCGCCCGCCTCCGGCGAGTCGTTCCAGCCGCCGGGTATCTCGCGCGGCCACACGCCGTCAAGGATGCGCACCAGCTCGTCGGCGCTCCACGCGGGATCCACCTTGAGCCGCGCGAGGCGGCGCGGGTCGGAGAGGGCGTCGTTGTAGCCGAAGCCGTCGATGATGAACCCCATTTCGTAGAAGTCCTCCACCGCCTTGAGGTTGGCTTCCCGCAGTGGCTTGTTGTGCGCCTCGAACTGTCCGTAGTTCCCCATGGGGAAGAAGAACGCCCGCGCCGCGCATCCGAGCGTGTTCGTGAAAAACGAGACCGCCGCGGCATGGTCGGCGCGGATGCGCCTGTCGAACTCCTCCGGGGTTTCAAATCGTGAGACATCCGACAGCCATGCGGGCGCGGAAAAGAACATCGCCGTTCGCCCGTCCGCGCTCGCAACGACCTCCCCCGTGCCGTGGTCGGACTCCGCCGCCAGGTCCCACGTGGGGCTTGATTTCATGTGCTCCAGATACGGCGCGAGGATGACCCCCTCCACCTCCTTGCGCACGTCGTCCGTCACCACCCCCATGACGGCATGCCAGTGCCGCTTCTCCAGTAGGCCGCTGGTGGTGAAGTACGAGCTTCGCCGCGAGTTCTCGAACGTGATCAGCAGCGACTTGGCGGGGAGGAGGCGCCTCTCCTTGTAGAACCTCGCCACGTCGTCGAGCGTGATCGGGGTGTACCCCGCCGCCATCAGCGCGTCCAGTTGCGAAGCAAATTTCTTCGTCGAGACGAAGTCCCCCCCGACTTCCGGGTTTGTCGTAACGCCGCCGTAGGCGATGGCCACGAACGAATCGCTCTCGCGCTTTGCCATGTTCAGCGCCGCCCGCTGCACGCGCTCGCGCCGCTTCCAGTAGAGGCCGTTGAATACGCCCCATGTCGCCACCCCCAGGCACACGAGGCCGAACAACACGAGCCAGGCGGTGCGGTTCTGGTCCTTGCGCATCGCCTGCGGGCGCGTCCACCCGCTGCCCGGCACCTTGGCGGAGGTTTGTCTGTCCGTATTCTCGATCATCCTCTCGTACCCCATTTCTTGCCGTCCAGCGTCAGGAAGCCCCAGTAGGTCTGCCAGCCGAAAAAGAAGATGTAGGAAAGCGTGAACAGGATTCCGGCATACCACCACCTGCGGCCGCTCGTGATCCAGAAGTGGAGGCTCCACACCAGCGTGATCGTGAACACACCGATCACATACGACGGATGCAACATCCCCTCCTGCAGGGGCGCGATGATAAGCGCCTGCACCATCACGACGGGCTCGACGATCGGCATCCACATCATGGCGTACCACGAAAGCGCGGGAACGGGGTGCTTGCGCCACATGAACTTGCCCGTCTTCCAGATTTCGCGCAGGTAGGACTTCACCCACCGCGACTGCTGGCGCGCGTACTGCTTCCACCCCTCGGGGCAGATCGTCGTCGCGAGCGCCTGGTCGTCGTAGATGATCTTGTAGTCCCTCAGGATGAGGTTCGTGAGCGAACGGTCGTCGGCGTAGTTCCCGTGCTTGCCCCAAACGGTCGCGTTGATCCAGTCGTCCATCACGGCAAGGACGCACGTCCGCCTGTACGCCGAAAAGCATCCGGGCAGGCAGCTCACGGTGCCGAACACGCTTTCGGCCGCCTTCATGATCTTGTACGAGAAGTAGTACCGCACGTCCTGCATCCGCGTGAGCATGTTGACGTTCGCGTTCTCGATGTCGCAGTGGCCGGAGATGCCGCCCACCGTCGGGTCCACGAAGCCCTGCATCAGCTTGTGCAGCGAACCAGGGAAGACGAAGGTGTCCGAATCCACGCACACCATGAACTCGCCGCGCGCGAGGAACGTCGCCACCCCCCAGCCGTGGCAGAGGCCGCGGTTCTTCTCGAAATTCACCAGCACGAGCCCCGGATGGTTCGTCTGCGCCTCCTGGATGTGGACGAGCGAATCGTCCGAGGAGCCGTCGTTGACGCACACGACCTCAAGCTTGTCCAGGGGATAGCCCGAGGAGAAGATGCGCTCCAGGGTCTTGCGGATCGCCAGACCCTCGTTGAAACACGGCACCAGCACCGTCAGCGTCGGCTCGAAGTCGGCTTCGGCCGGCGCCTTGTAGAAGGCGGCGAAGATGAAGCGCGTGATCACGAAGGCGCCGGCGATGATGGAGTAGATCGACACGAGCGGCTGGTAGAAGTAGTTCTCGATGCTGTTCAGCTGCACCGTCACCGCCCAAGCCAGCAGACCCACCGCGCCGACCGCCACGATGAAGCCGAATATGAAGTGCGGGGGATGGTAGATCGCCTTCAGACGCGCCTTCACTTCTTCCGGCGAAGGCGGCGCCATCGCCGGGGCGACCGTGCGCTCCAGCGTGCTCTGCACCATCGCCCGGCGGCAGTAGGGA
>CAMOHV010000364.1 GCA_946615275.1 uncultured Verrucomicrobiota bacterium
ACGTCGGCTGGACGACCTGCGCCGGCGACATGTTCCCCGGCCTCACCCCGATCGACCAGTACAAGAAGTATCCGCACCGCTCGCCGACGCTCCACGCCAAGGAGAACGGAATGGGCAGCGGGGTCGTGAAGTTCGACGCCATCCTCGGCCAGCCCGGATGCGACGCGGACGGCAAGCGCTGCGCCACGCCGGTGGACTGGGACGGGCTCTTCCCCGTAACGGACGCGGACGGCGTGAAGTGGTACATCGTCGAGTGCGAGCGCCACGAGGACAAGCTCTGGGCGATCGACGAATCGTTCAAGTTCCTCAAGTCCAAGGGACGCTGCTAATTTGCTTGCGCGCCTTTCAGTGAGGAATCTGGCCATCGTGGAGTCGGCTGAGGCCGAGTTCGGCGAGGGCCTGAACATCATCACCGGCGAGACGGGCGCCGGCAAGAGCGTCCTGATGGGGGCGCTCGAGCTGGCGCTCGGAGCGCGGGCCGACTCGTCGGCCGTGCGCGACGGCGCGAAGGAGGCCGTGGTCGCGGCCGAGTTCGCGCTTGGCGGCGGGGCGTCCGCCGAGACCGTGGGGCGCATCCTCGAGGACGCCGGGCTGCCGCAGTGCGAGGACGGCGCGCTCGTGGTGAGGCGCACGATCTCGGCCGCGGGCGGCGGACGCGTCCACGTGAACGATTCGCCGTCCACGGTGCAGACGCTCCGTGCGCTGGGATCGGCGCTCGTGGACCTCCACGGCCCCAACGACCACCAGTCGCTTCTCGAGGAGTCGTTCCAGAGGGACCTCCTCGACTCCTGGGGCGGCGTGGACCGCGCCCAGTACGCCGCCGCGTGGGGGCGTCTTTCGTCCCTGCGCCGCGAGGCGGATTCCCTGCGCGGAGACGCCGACGACCTCCAGGAGGAGGCCGAGCGCCTCCGCTACGCCGTGGAGGAGCTCGACGGCGCGCAGCTCACCTCCGAGGACGAGACCGAGCTCCCTGCCCGCCACGCCGCCGCCGCGCATTCGGCCGAGCTCGTGGAGGCTGCGGCATCGGCCACTGCGGCGCTTGCGGACGATGACGCCTCCGCCGCGAACGCCCTCATCTCCGCCGGCCGCACAGTCTCAGAAATGGCGCGCCACTACCCCCCGGCCGCCGAATGGCGCGAGGAGATAGACTCCCTAGTCATCCGCGCGCAGGAGCTTTCATCCTCCATAGAGGCCGCCGCGAGCCGCCTCGACGCCGACCCCGAGACGCTGCAGGCTCTCGATGATCGGCTCTCGCTCGTGCAGCGTCTCAAGCGCAAGTATTCCTGCGCCACCGTGGACGACCTTCTGGCGCTGCGCGAGAGGCGCGCCGCGAGGCTTGCGGACATCGACGGGCGCGAGGCCCGGATGGCCGCGCTCGCGAAGGACATCGCCGACGCGGAGGGCGATGTGCGCAGGGAGGGCGAGATGATGTCCGCCGCGCGCGCGAAGGCCGCCGCGAAGTTCGCGAAGGCCGTCACGAAGGAGCTGCGCGGGCTGGGGTTCCTGAAGGCGGAGCTCGCGGTGTCCGTGGAGCGGCGCGAGCCGGACGCCAGCGGATGCGACGCGGTGGAGTATCTCTTCGCGCCGAATCCGGGCGAGTCGTCGAGGCCGCTCAAGTCCATCGCGTCCACGGGCGAGATAGCGCGCGTGATGCTGGCGGTGAAGACGGTCTCCTCCGAGCACGACGCGATGCCGGTTCTTGTGTTCGACGAGATAGACTCCAACATCGGCGGCGAGACGGGGCGCGCCGTGGGCGAGCGCCTGAGGGCCGTCTCGCGCCACCATCAGGTGATAGCGATAACCCATCTGCCGCAGAGCGCGGTGTACGGGGACAGGCACCTCGCTGTGTCGAAGAGCGTGTCCGGCGGGCGCACGCGCACCGTGGTGCGTCCGCTCGAGGGCGAGGAGCGTGTGGACGAGATAGCGCGCATGCTGGGCGGCGCCGGCCTGACGTCCGTGGTCGAGCGCCACGCGCGCGAGCTCCTCGCTGCAGCGCGGAAGGACAGGCGATGATCATAAACCCTTTGGACAACGTGGAGGTCCGCGAAGACGGGCACAAATACGCCATCCGCCCGATAGCGGAGGGCGAGGACGTGGTGAAGTACGGCATGCCCATCGGGCACGCGACGCGGGCGATCGCCCCCGGCGAGCACGTCCATTCCCACAACCTTGCGACCAATCTCTCCGGCACGCTTGAGTACAAGTGGGAGGGATGCACGTCGTCGGCGCCGGCGCGTTCGGCCGACGCTTCGGAGACCTTCATGGGATATCGCCGCGCCGACGGCAGGGTGGGCGTGAGGAACGACATCTGGATCGTCCCCACCGTCGGGTGCGTGAACGACCTCTGCCGGCGCCTTGCCGCCGAGTGCGGAGGCGTGGCACTGACGCATCCATACGGATGCTCGCAGCTGGGGCGGGACCATGAGATGACGGCGAATCTCCTCGCCGCGCTCTGCCGCCATCCGAACGCCGGCGGCGTGCTGGTGGTGGCGCTCGGCTGCGAGAACAACACACTGGAGTCGTTCAGGAAGCGGGTGGGGGAGGTTGAGAACATCCGCTTCATGCGCGCGCAGGATCCGGGCGACGAGTTCGAGAGGGGGCGGGAGCTCATCGCGGAGCTGATGGAGGCCCGGCCCAAGGTGCGCGAGGAGGTGCCGGTCTCGAAGCTGAAGGTGGGCCTCAAGTGCGGCGGGAGCGACGGCTTCTCCGGCCTCACGGCGAATCCCCTTGTGGGGCGCTTCAGCGACTGGCTCGTGGCGCGCGGCGGCGGTACGGTGCTAACCGAGGTGCCGGAGATGTTCGGCGCGGAGACGCTCCTCATGAGGCGGTGCAGGGACCGCGCCACGTTCGACAAGTGCGTCGCGATGATCAACGGCTTCAAGGAATACTATCTTGGGCACGGCCAGCCGTGCTACGAGAATCCGTCGCCTGGGAACAAGGCGGGCGGGATAACCACTCTGGAGGAGAAGTCGCTGGGCTGCGTGCAGAAGGGCGGCATGTCGCAGGTGGTGGACGTGCTGGACTACGGGGAGCCGGTGAAGGAGCCGGGGCTTTCGCTCAT
>CAMOHV010000365.1 GCA_946615275.1 uncultured Verrucomicrobiota bacterium
CGCCCCCCTTCAACGACAATCCTCTCCCCGCCAAGGACGTTCGCCGCCAGAAGGCACTTCTCCAAACCGTCTGCGCAGCCGAAGTTCCACGCCTCGTCGGGCTGCGCCACGCGGTCCGGGCCGTCGTAGATCGATTCGCCCGAGAGCGCCGCGATGCGCCGCAGGACCTCCTCCGGAGGCAGGCCCGAGAGCGCGGCCTTCGAGACGGGCGAGCGGCCAAGCGCCGCCGCCACGAACGGCTCCGGCTCGCACGTGCCGAGATCGTGCGCCGCGTACGGGGCTAGCGCGGCGGCATGGTTGTCCGCCCGGCGGGCTGCTATGCGGTCGGACACCTCGGCGTACGACATCTCCGGCGCAAGGCCTAGCGGCGCGTCGGAGCGGTCGAACTCGACCCTCCCCGCGTCGGGAAGGCGCGGCTCCACGCGCCGCATGTCCGCCGCCCCCTCCGGCGGGTCGAGGAACGCTCGGAGCTTCGCCGAGAACGACGAATAGACCGCCGGGTCGATCGTCGCCACCCGATGGAGAAGGTGGATGAAGCCAGACGCGTGCGACACTATCGTGACGCGCTCGTGCTCGAGCGCGCGCCGCGCCTGGCGAGAGATCACCGTCCCGTTGGCCCACATGGCGCGCGTCACGAGGCGCCGGTTGTTCGTGAGGATGCCCGTGTCCACGTCGATGAAGTTCTGCGAATGGAGGGGCGTCGCCATCAGGTATATCGACTCCAGCGGCAGACCGCACACGACGAACGCCGCCGCCGCGTAGAGCCCCGCGAGCGATACGCACTCGCCCGCGCCTACGGCGTGCCCCTCCTTCCGGCGAAAGGCGTCCATGGCCTCGACAGTCTCGGTCTTCCAATAGGGGATCACCTCAGAGCCGTACTTGTCCAGGCCGAAGTGGCGGCGGATGTCGATGTCGTAGTAGTACGCGTCGCCATGATAGCCGAAGAGCGCGTTGGATCGGGCGATCTCCTCCGGGGACAGGAACGGCGCGAAGCGCGCAAGCTCAACCTCCTGGCGCGTGAGGCCCCATGTCTCGAGGTCGAGGTTGAAGGTGTAGTTGTCCATGATGTGCTGGCGAAGGCGCTGGAGGCGCTTCTTCGGTCGCATCCCGCGCACGCCCTGGAACCATTCCAGCTCCCGCCACGCCCAGATGCGCGGCGAGAGGATGTTCGCGAGGACAAGCGCGAACATCAGATCGGGGAACACGAAGATCTCCATGTCCGACAGCGTGCAGGCAGAAGACCTCTCCTCGAATGGCGCTTCGATCATGTCTTGCTCTTGTAGTAGAGCCGGCAGTGGCAGTAGCCTTCGAACGCCGGGTCGGCCACCTGCCCGCGGAACTCCTCGCACGGGCAGACGTTCTCCGGGACGAGCTGCAGACGGCACGGGCAGTGCCCTCCGCGCATCGCGAGCCCCTTCTCTATCCTGGCCACGAGCGCGGCGTCCTCGTTGAAGCGCACGTTCGCGGGCAGCGAAGGATCCTTCTCCATCACAGCACCCCCTTCGAGGACGGCACGCCGGTCTCGCGAGGATCCGACGCCACGGCCGCGCGCAGCGCGCGCGCGAACGACTTGAAGAACCCCTCGCACACGTGGTGCGCCTCGTCGCCGTATATCTGGCGAAGGTGGATGTTGGCGCGCGCCTCCACTGACACCGCCCGGAAGAACTCCTCCAGGAGCTTCACCTCGAAGTCGCGCACCATCATGTGCTTCATCGGACACTGGAACACGAGGAACGGACGCCCCCCAAGGTCGATGGACGTCTCGCAGAGAGCCTCGTCCATCGGTATCGACGCGAACCCGTAGCGCACTATCCCCCTGCGCTCGCCGAGCGCCTCGTTGATGGCCTGCCCCAGAACAAGCCCCACATCCTCCACGGTGTGGTGGTAGTCCACGTCCACGTCCCCATCGCACTTCACAGTCAGGTCGAGAAGCGCGTGCTTCTTGAGAAGCTCGAGCATGTGGTTGAAGAACCCAACACCCGTCTCGATCGTGCCCTCGCCGGAGCCGTCGAGGTCCAGCGAGAGCGTGATGCGCGTCTCGCGCGTGTTGCGTTCAATCTTTGCCTTCCGCATTGTAATCGCCTTCACTTTCTCTCATTTGAATTCAAGATTTCAGATTTCAAATTCCAAACTCCAGATTCCAAATTCCAGATTCCAAATTCCAGATTCCAGACATCAGAGTTCGGCCAGCAATTCTCAATTCTCAATTCCCGCAGACTTCCTTGAGGAACTCGCGGTACGCCGCCAGGTCGCCGCCGCCGGAACGCGCCTTCTTGCCGATGTCGTCGTCCTTGCGGTGGATGCCAAGATAGGGGAGATGGTTGTCCTCCGTCTCGAAGTAGGAGAGGAACAGCTCGCGGTGCTCGAGGTTGTCCACATGCAGCTTGAGGTAGATGCACTTCGCGGGGTCCAGCTTTATCTGCTTCGTCTCGAGGAAGTTGTAGAGCTTGAGGCACCTGGGGCACATCTGCCGGCCGAGGGACATCACCACGGCCTTGCCTTCGCTCTCCGCCTTGTCGATGGCGGCCACGACGTCGCCCGTGAAGAACGGACCGGTGGAAGGTAGCTTCTTGCCGGCGAGAATGGGCGCGTCGGGCAGATCGCGCGGCGCGGACGGGTCGCACTTGGCCTCCGCCGGCGCAGTGCACGCGCCAGGCGCGGCACATGCGCCGCCCTGGGCGGGCGCGGCGCACACAACACCCGCGAGCGCTAGCGCCGCCGCGAGGACGAGCGTCTTGAGCGACGCGCCCGTGGAGGCGTTCCCAACGAAACGCGCATAGCGCTCGAGCCATCCGCCCTTTATGCGAGGCGACCACTTCCTCGCCTTCTTCGCGCGCGCGGCGATCTCGGCCTTCGTCAGCTTGGCGTCGATCCTGCGGCGCGGGATGTCGATGGTGATCTCGTCGCCGTTCTTCAAGAGGCCGATGAGCCCGCCCTCGGCCGCCTCGGGCGAGACGTGCCCCACGCAAGCGCCGTGCGTCGCGCCGGAGAACCGCCCGTCGGTAATGAGCGCCACGGACTCGCCCAGCCCCGCGCCGA
>CAMOHV010000366.1 GCA_946615275.1 uncultured Verrucomicrobiota bacterium
AGAAAACACTATCTTTCCACCCGCTTATATGATATAATCCTGTCAAACTTCAAAAAGGAACATGAGATGACGAGAGATCACATCGCTGGATTTGCGCATGGCGGAGAAGCTGTTCATGCGAGTAACAGGCGGCGCATTTGCGCCGGCATCGCCATCATGGCGGCGGCGCTTGCGTGCGGCTTCGCGCGCGCGGACGTCACCGCATGGTGGCGCATGAACGGAACGGCGGGCGCGAACGCCTCGACCGTGGCCCCCACCGTCGGGACGCTCTCGTTCACGGGCGCGCCGAACGGAGGTTCAGGCATAATGCCCGTCTTCCAGGACGACACGTGGGGCGACGCCTATTTCCTCTCGCGCGAGGACGGCGCCGAGCCGCAGGCCTCCACGGCGAACGGCTCCGTGCGCGTCAGGAAGCATCCGGACAACAGCAACGGCGGAAAGTTCTCGGTCAACGACCCGAACAATCTGCTGGTGGGCGTGGAGGACACCACGAACGCCGCGTCGTTCACCGTGGAGGCGATACTGCGCATCGACTCCTACGCCGGCCAGTGGACAAGCGTCATCAGCTTCGGCGGCGCTGCCGCGCCGCTGCTCGTCGAGATCAACGGCTCTGGCGGCGGCAATCTGTGGCAGATATGCTGCGACAGGTACAACCGCAACGAGTCGGTCATACCCGTGTCGTTCAACGTGATGGACGGCGCATGGCACCATTTCGCCGTCACCTACGACGCCGCAACCACCAACGTCACCGTCTACGGCGACTACAAGCAGATTGCGTCCAAGCAGGCCAAGTACCCGATGGCGCGCACCACGAGCCTCTCGCTCGGCGGCAACAACTTCGACGGCGCGTTCGACGAGGTGCGCATCTCCGAGGGGGTCCTCAACGCGAACCAGTTCCTCACGCTGTCCACGGCCCATCCCGCCAAGTTCCTCTACCCGATGAACACGGCGAGGTCCGGGGCGATCACGCCCGCGAACGCATACGCCGCATCGACCGGCGTGACGCTCATTTCGGACGTCACCGCGCTCGTCGGCGTCAACACCGGCATCCATTCGTACATGAAGGATCCAGACGGGCCTATGCGCAACGTCCCGTACGCCGCCTCATTCGACGCGGCGCAGTCGAGCAAGTTCTCCATCGACCGATTCTCCGCGGCTGCGCTGGAGCTTTCGCCGTTCACGCTTGAGGCGTATCTGTTCACCACCGCCGCCGAAGGCTCGATCTTCAAGCACGGTGGCCTGTGGTCGCTTGGATTCGCGGACGACGCGGTCGTCTTCACCGTCGGCGAGACAGCCACCGCGCTTGGCGCCGCCTCCGCTCTCGCCGACGGCCATTGGCACCATCTTGCGTTCGTGTACGGCCTCGACGGCGAGACGGCGTCCTGCGCCGTGTACGTAGACGGCGCGGCCTTCGGTACGATATCCTCCACGGCGCCGCTCTCCGCCGGGCTTGTGCCCTTGACGCTGGGCGAGGGCTTCACCGGCAAGATGTTCGCCTTCAAGGCGTCTGAGGCGGCGCTCTCGCCGGCGCAGTTCCTCTCGCTCGTCGCATTCCCCACGGACAGCGCCTACGCCTACTGGGACTTCGACTCTCCAGGCACGGCGTTTGAATACTTCCCGGGCGCCGTCGGCGAACTGGGCGCCGTGAGCGGACTGAAGAGCCTCGGCCTCACGGGCGGCGTGAAGATGAACAACGACTACTATGATAACGGCACCGGGGCGGCGCAGAACACGGACTACCGCCCGTATCTCACGAACGACGTGCCGTGCGCGTACACCTGGGACGCGGCATCCGGCAGGATCATCAACCCCGAGAACCAGACCGCGGTGCGGTTTACGACAGCGAACTCCAACGACACCGCTTGCATCAGCGGATCGCTCGTGAAGGCGCCGAACTCCGGCGACTGCTTCCCTAGCAACGTGACGGTGGAGCTGTTCATGCGCGAGTACGCGCGGCAGTCGTTTGCCAGCATGATGAACCTCGGCGACAACGGCAGCGTGGCGTGGATGATAGACACGATGGGCGTCTATCCGCAGGCCCGCGTCCGCATGGATTTCATCGGATACGCGAACACCACATGGGGCTTCTCGAAGGGCTTCGACGACTATGAATGGCACCATGTGGCGCTTACGATCGAAACGACGGAGACTGGCACGACGGTGAACGGCTACCTTGACTACACGAACCGCCTTTCGGGCACCAAGAACGCCTTCATGCGGCTCGACTCGGGGTACTACTGCGTCAACTTCGGCGGCATCTGCGGGCGCTCGTGGGACGGCATGGTGGACGAGCCGCGAATCACGGAGGGCGTCCTGACGCCCGAGCACTTCATGCGCCCGTTCACGCCGCGCGAGGACTTGACGGGCGTATGGCTTGCGGACGGCGTGAAGGGCGAGGAGCTGCTTTCGCCTGACACGGCCTACCTGACGGCGTCCTTCGACGCGGCGGCCGTGACGGCCTCGGACGACCTGCCGTTCTCGGCGACCACTGTGAAGGTGGGCGGGAGATCGCGGACTGTTCCGAAGTCGGCGCACTTCAGCGGCGAGGCCGGCCTCGTGGTGCCGTGCGCCGCGGTCGTCGGCTCCAGGAGCTTCACAGTGGAGGCCACCGTGCGCGGAAAGGGCATGATGGCGGCCAAGGCGCGCGCGTTCGGCAAGAGCTGGGCGGTGGGCGTCTCGGACGACGGCTTCGCCCAGATGCGCTTCGACGACGTGGCCCTCGGCGCGGAGGTGGCCGTGACGACCAACCTCGCTGTTTCTGCGGCGACGGTGGACGACGGCGAATGGCATCATCTTGCGATGACCGTTGACCGCGATGCGACGCAGACCGCGACGCTCTACGTTGACGGCGTCTCCGTGGCGACGGCGGACGTCTCGGGCATGAAGATCGACGCGGGCGACTTCGAGATCGGCTGCGGCTGGACGGGCGAGATGATCGCCGTTCGCTACAGCGCGGGCGTTCTTGCCCCGGCGGCGTTCCTCACGGCGCACCCGCCCACGGGAACGATGATGCTGTTCCGCTGAGGGCTTGGGCAGGG
>CAMOHV010000367.1 GCA_946615275.1 uncultured Verrucomicrobiota bacterium
TATTCGCGTTCCGATCCATACGACAGGAAAGAGCGGATGGAGATTGATTTCCTCATTGCAAAGTCGAAGCTCGCGAGGAAGAACAATGTAGGCGCCGTTGAGGTCAAGAGCGGCAAGCGCGTGCGGCACGCCTCGCTTGAGAAGTTCCAGGCTAAGTTCTCGGATTTCCTCAGCGAACCGTTCATTTCCCATTCCGGAGACGTCAAGGTGTCGAAAGGGATCAAATGCCTTCCGCTCTACATGATCTCGTGCCTGTGAGGACAATGCTCGCTTTGGTGCGGGCGGAACCAAGCCATGCGGCGGCAAGCAAAGGGTTTGATGAATCATGAGGAAAATGACAACGGCTATTCTCGTCTCAGTCCTCGCGCTTACGTGGGGCTAAGTGTTGCTATTGCGCAGTGCGGAGATTATAAGGCAAGTTGCTTTAAATGGTTGTTTCCAATCATCAGAAGGCTCGGCGGTGAAGAACGCAGATGCGTCCGGCGAAAATCTTTGCGCTTGTTTGTGCTTGCGGCGGACGGGGTGTTTATGCTATCATAGTCATGTTGTTCGAAAAGACGCAAGAAGGAAATGCAATGAATCTGAACCGCAGAGACTTTATCGCAGGGGGCGCGCTTATGGCCGCCGCCGGCGCGACAGGACAGGCGGGCGCGGAGGCCGCGCCCGCCGCCACGCCCGCGAACCCGCACGCTGGGCCGGACGGACGCAAGTACGAGGTGGGCGAACCGTGCCTGCAGGCCCCGGCCGAGACGTCAATGGGCGTCTGCTGGGCCGTGTCGCACCTCACGAACGGATGGGTGGAGTACAGCGAGAAGGAGGATCTCTCCGACGCCAAGGCCTCCATCTGCGAGGGCGCGCCCGGCATCACCGGCTTCGACGAATATTCCGTGCGCGTGCGCCTCACCGGCCTCAAGCCCGCAACGAAGTACTACTACCGCGCGATCTCGCAGCAGATCTTCTACAAGGACAACTACAACCGCGGCTACGGCGAGAAGATCGTCGGCGCCGTCCACTCCTTCGAGACGCTCGGCGCATCCCAGCGCGCCCACTTCTGCGTGATCAACGACACTCACGCCCAGTGGAAGCCGTTCAAGATGGCGATCGACAAGGTGAAGGCGCTGAAGCCCGCCGCCGTCGTCTGGAACGGCGACGCCTCCAACCTCACCGAAAAGCCGCAGACGGGCGTGCAGATTTTCCTGACTCCCAAGGACAGCGAGGACTTCGCGACCGAAATCCCCTACCTCTGGGTGGACGGCAACCACGACTTCCGCGGCATCTGGAACCGCTACCTCGACCGCCTCGTGATGACGCGCCTCCCTACCGAGCGCGCATCCCGCGACTGGGCTCTCACGCGCAACTTCGCGGTCCGCATCGGCGACATCGCCTTGCTCGGACTGGACACCGGCGAGGACAAGCCCGACCGCCACCCGCAGTTCCACGGCCTCGTCGCATCCGAGGAGTACCGCGTGGCGCAGACCGCCTGGCTCGCCGACGCCCTCGAGCGCCCCGACATCAAGTCCGCCCCGTTCGCCGTCGCCTTCCTCCACATCCCCATCTTCGACGCGGATTCCACCTCCCATCCCGGCGACGTCACCGACAACGGCGGCGGAAAGTACCGCTCCGACTTCGCCTACTGGCAGAAGCAGTGCCACGACCTCTGGGCCCCGCTCCTCGAGAAGCACGGCGTGCAGCTCGTCATCGCCGCCCACCAGCACCGCTACCGCTACGACGCGCCGACGGCGGATCGTCCGTGGGCGCAGATCGTGGGTGGAGGCCCTGAGCTTGGCGTCGCAGGATACGGCAAGAACCGCCGTCCCGACGACGGCAAGTTCCCCACTGTCATCGAGGGCAAGGTGGAGGGCGGCAAGCTTGTCGTCACCGTTCATGACGTCTTCAAGGAGCGCGTCGCCGGAACGTTCGAGTACGCGCCGCGCAAGGTCTGATGGCCTCTGACGCGCCTTTTCTCGTGCCGCGCGTCCTGGCGTGGGAGGTCACGCGGCGGTGTCCGCTAAAGTGCCGCCACTGCCGCGCGGCGGCGGCGGACGTATCGTACGGGGGCGAGCTCTCCACTGCCGAGTGCCTTCGCGTGATCGATTCGCTTCCGCGTATGATGGTCATCTGGACCGGTGGCGAGCCGATGTGCCGGCCTGACATCCTTGAGCTGGTCTCGCACGCCACGGCGCGCGGGATCAGGAGCGTGATGGCCCCTTGCGGGATGCTCGTGACCGACGATCGCCTCTCCGCGCTCAAGGAGGCCGGGGTCATGGCCCTCTCGTTCTCCCTGGACGGGCCTGACGCCGCCTCGCACGATTCCTTCCGCGGCGTTCCCGGCGCATACGACGGCGTGACGCGAGCCATGGCGTCCGCGAGAAGGGCGGGAATCCCGTTCCAGGTGAACTGCACAGTCTCCAAGCTCAACGTCGACAGGCTCGACGAGATCGCGGAGCGCGCCAGGGAGCTTGGCGCGGCGAAGCTGGATCTCTTCTTCCTCGTGCCTGTCGGGCGCGGGCGAGCCCTCGCCGAATACGCTCTTTCGGACGACGAGACGAAGCGCGTCCTAGACTGGTCGTTCGCGCTGGAGGGAATCGCGGTGAAGCACACATGCTGCCCATCCGCCCCCGCCTACTGGGCGGAATGCGGGGCGCCGGGGCCAAGGCCGTGCGGCTGCCTTGGCGGGCGCGGCTTCGCGTTCCTCTCCCACGCCGGCGACCTCCAGACCTGCGGCTTCATGGACGTCCCCTGCGGCAACATCCGCGACTTCGGCTTCGATTTCGCGGCGCTTCTGGCCGCCGCCCGCAATCCCCTCGGCGCCGGAGGCTCCTGCCGAACAGGCGCGTTTCGCGGCGGAGTCCATCCGCAGGATCCACGCGAACGGCGGATGTGAAGACGTAGCATGCGGCGTCGCCGCCGATTCCCGAAAAATCGCGGCAGCGGAATTCTCCCCCTTGCGCTGACGGGCGTAAAAGTGTATAATATTCCCCAACTTTTCGAAAGGTCCAGGAAAATGAAAGAAGGAATCCATCCCAAATACGGC
>CAMOHV010000368.1 GCA_946615275.1 uncultured Verrucomicrobiota bacterium
CAAAAACTGCCCACCAGCAGTCAAATCGTGACAGGCATCAGTGGAAAGTGATGATCGTTCCGCCGTGGTCGCGCTTTACGCGTAGGGTGCCTGCGCCGGCGATCCAGCCGACCTTGATCGCGCCGGGGACGGTGCATTCGTTCGAGCCGTAGAGGCCGGAGCGCACAAGGCGCGTCTTGCCGGCGACGATGCGCTCGGCGTAGGAGATCTCGGCGGACATCCCTTCGGGGATCTCGAGCGCGGCGGCGTCCGCGACGCGGAGTGTGGACTTCCCGCCGACGGGGAGACTCTCGGCGGCGGCGAGCGCAACGGTGCCCTCCACGACCTCGAAGTCGCCGGTGGAGGTGTTCTGGCAGCCTATCGTCCATTTGCCGAGGCCCATCTTGCGGAGCGTGACGCAGTCCTGCACGTAGAAGGTCGTCGCGTCGTTGAACGACGAGTCCGTCGTGTTGGAGACCGTG
Organism: uncultured Verrucomicrobiota bacterium; assembly: GCA_946615275.1. Next base: position 462 of record CAMOHV010000368.1, read on the forward strand.
AGCGTGGCGGGAAGGGTGCTTTGGATGCGCGCCCAGTTCGGAATGTTGTGGTTGTAGTCGGTCACGTTGATCGCGGACACGGTCTGGTCGAATCCGTTGAGGTGCAGGTTTGCCTGATATTGAACATTGTTCCACTGCTGGAGCATCGAGATCGGCTTGTCCCCGGGAAGCGCGTTCTTCGCCATCATGTAGGCGTTGCCGGTGTTGATGCCTAGATTGCTCCACATGTTGTTCGTGCTGTATAGCCAGAAGTTGTTTCGGAATGAAAGACCGCTGCCGGAATAGAAGTTGGCGTACATGTGGATGTTGCCGACCAGCGTCACGCCGCGTCCGTGCGTCGTGGAGAATGTACTGGTCAAGTCGGTCTTGCCCAGGCAAACGGTGCCGCTCTCGGCCATGATCGGCTCGCCGTTGGGGTATTCGTGCAGCACGATGTCGCCAGCCCAGTCGAAGACGGAATTGTTTCTCACGTTAACCTGGCAGTAGTTGTTGTACCCCCAGAAGTGGAGTGTGTGGTTGGTTACGGCGGTGTCGGCCAAGATGTTCAGGAAGGAGTTGTAGCAGACGCTCACGTCGCCGTTGCCGAGCGCGCCGGGGGTGCGGATGTACACGTCCGTGCGCGGCGGGTTAGAGCCGTTGCTGCTGCCCGCGGTGAGCCCGCCGGTGAACGAGTTCGTTCCGCAGAGGTCGGCCGCGGGGCCGAACACGGCCACGGAGGAACTGCCGGATATCGCCGAGGCCACGGACTGCGTGAGCGTGGCGTTCTGCCCCACGAGGAGCGTGCTGTCCGCGACAGGGCCTTCGAGGATCAGTCTGCCGGCTGCGACGCTTGCCGCCATGACGTTCTTCATCGGCGCGGCCCAGACGTTCGTGGCGGTGCCGGAGAACTCAATGGACGTTGCGCCGTCTACGCCGCCTTCGCCGGAGAACGCGTATGGCCTCGCGCCGCCGGCGGAGACGGTCACGGTGAGCGGGCTGACGGGGGAGGGGATCGACACTGCGCGCTTCGAGGCGTCGGAAAGATCGGGGAAGCTGACGACGGCGCCGTCTGCGAAGAGCGTTCCGCCGTTCCAGTTGTAGTCGGTCGCGTTCCATTCGCCGCTCGCCTCGCCGTTCCACACGCGCGATTCGGTCGGGACGTCCACGTAGAGTGCCGTCGCCTCAGCGGTGAACACGGCGTTTCCGGGGAAGCCGCTGCCGGCGATGAAGGAGCCTATGCCTTCCTTCTTCGCGTATGTGAGGAGAAGCGTGCGGGAGCCCGGGGCGAGCGCGGCGCCGCCTATCCGGTTCACGGTGACGCTGCCGTTGAGCGTCACGGTGCCGGGCACGGTGAGGACATCGAGCCCGTCGCCGTCCACGGCTACGTCGTACCTGGCGTTGGAGGCGAACGTCACGGATTCGCCGAGGGTGCCCTTGCCGGCGATGGTGGCGTTGGCGGAGACCGTCATGCGCTGGTTGGGCTGGAGCTGGTTGTCCACCACGATCTTGCCGGCGGAGACGGTGACGAGGCCCGTCATGGAGCATGTCTCGATCGCGTCCGAGAGCGTCCACGTGCCGGTTCCCTTTTTCATGAATGCCATGCGGTCCTTCGTGAAGTTGCCGGTGAAGACGCCGTCTCCGTTGCCGTCCACCACGAGGCGGGTTCCGGCAAGTGCGCCGTTGTCCTGCTTAGTGCCGTTCTCCACGACGTCGCCGGTGAACGTGACGGTGGTTCCGGCGGTCCTGTTCCAGAGCGTCAGGCCGTCGTTCTGCTGGGAGGGGCTTGTGACGCCGATCGTGGCGGCGATGGTTATGCTGTTCGTGGGGTCGAAGTAGATGCTGCCCGCCGTCGCGTAGTAGCCCTGGCCGGAGCGGAGAATGTACGAAGGGCCGACGTTGTCCGGATCTATGAAGTACAGGTTCCCCTGGTTGAGGGCGTAGCCGCCGTCGCCGGCGAAGGCCGTGTTCAGGCCGCGGAAATAGACGTTGAAGCCGCCGTTGGGGTGGTAGAACTGGCGGAAGCCGTCCACCGGGCCGTTGAACCGCAGCGTTCCGCTGTACTGGGAGGGATTCTCCAGGTTTTGGTTGGCGGGGCCGGAGAATTTCTTGTTGAACGTGAGGTGGTGGTTGCCGAGATTCGCGCCGCCGATCAACAAGCGCCCGTTCCCGACGTGCTCCACCTCCAGGTCGAACGTCTCGGTGAGCGAGTCGGACACTGCCTTGGCCAATTCGATGCTCGCTGTGATCTTCAGCTTGTTGCCGGAGAGCGTGAAGGGGGCGGAGCGGCCGGCGGAGTTGTCGTTCGTGAACACGAGCGTCTTGAAGGAGAAGAGCTCCGGGTCAAGGTCGTTCACGGGGGATGTGCGCGTCTCGCCCGCGAAGACGAGCGTGTCGCCCGATGCGGGGGACTGGGTGGGCGACCAGTTGGCCGCGTCGGAGAAGTTGTCGGACGTGGCGCTGCCCCCGGTCCATGTGAGCGTGTCGCCGCGCGCGGCGAAGGTGAGAGCTGCGGCCGCGGCGAGCGCGGCGATCCCGAAGACGGTGCTTGTTGTTGTTTTCATTGTTGGCGCTTCCTCATTTTCGGC
>CAMOHV010000369.1 GCA_946615275.1 uncultured Verrucomicrobiota bacterium
TCCTTCTTCTTGTTTTTCTTTTCCATGTTGGGTTGGTTCTTTCTCTGCTGCAAATCACTTCTTGTTCTTGAAAAGGTTCTTCAGCTCCTTGGCCGAGTTCTTCAGGTCCTTGGCCGAGTTCCTGATCGTGTCGCCGGCGTCCTTGAAGGTGTCCACCACCGCGTCCGTGCCGGTGCCGATCGCCGTCGTCGCGCCCGTGAAGTCCGCGTTCTGGAGCGACTCGATCGCCACGCCCACCGCATTCGTGCCGATGTCCACCGCCGCCGTCGCCGCGTCCGTGCCGACATTCAGCGCACCCTTGCCGAGGCTGCCGATCGCACCGCCGATCGCCCCGACCGAGGCCAGCACCTTGTCGTAGATCTCCTGCCACACGTCCATCAGGCTCGCGCCCTCCGGCTTGTCCGCGCCGATGCCCTCGAACGTCAGCGGCGGCACCGGGATCGGCACGCCGTTCAGCTTGACGAGAACGTTCTTCAGCGTCAGGCGGTCGATGACGACGTGCGGCGCCTCCGCCGACTTCTGCTCGGCCTCCGCGCGCTGCTCCTCGAGGATCTCCGCCTCCTTCTGCCGCGCGGCCGCCTCGCCGCCCGTCGCGCGGGCCGCCTCGATCTCCTCCGCCTCGCCCGACATGTTCGCGGCGATCTGCTTGAAGTTCGCGCCCGTGACCGTCGTCGACACCGTCAGCCCGTCGAGCGTGATCTCCTCGATGTGGATCTTCTTCGTCCAGACGGTCGGCACGTCCAGACCGATCCGGAAGGTGTCCAGCTCCAGGCAGTTCTCCTGCGGGAAGCCGTCGGGGTTCGCCAGCTGCAGGTCGCCGAAATTGAACGTGCCCGCGTACGGGTTCAGGCTGAAGCGCCCCAGGTGGAAGCCTGTCTTGACGATGCCTGGCACCGTCTTGTTCGCCGCCGTCGTCACGACGGGGCCGATCCAGAGCGGCAGCGCCAGCACGAAGACAACGAGGACGACGAGCGTCCAGAAAAGGAACTTGAACAACTTCTTGATCGCTTTCATGTGAGTTTCTCCACGGTGATCTTGGTGCGGTGGCCGCTGCCAAGCGTTTCGACTTCAAGGACGTTGGGCGCCCAACGCTCCCCAAACTTCCTGATGCGCGTGCCCCACAGGCGGCGCACGGGCTTCTCGCCCTTCATCTCCTCCGCCTGCATCAGCGCGCCCGTCCGGCGGTCGACCCACACCCGCACGGTGCGGTCGCCGCGCCTCATCTTCACGACGCTGCACATCTGCCCGTGCACGCTCTCCGCCTCGCGTTCGCGGTCGAAGTCGTCCCACCACAGATAGTCGAGCGTCAGATCGCTCCACGTGACGTCGGTGCCCAGGAGCCGCCCTTCCTTCTCGAACGCCACCGGCGCGCCGCCCTTGTCCGTGACCGTCAGGTGCGTCTCGCCCGCCGCGCGCGCCAGCGCGTAGCCGTACTCCGCCTGCACGATGCCCTTGCGGTTGCGCAGCACGATCCGCCCTTCGACCGTCACGTCGCGCGGGATCATCGCGCGGCAGGCGGCCACCATCTCCGCCGCCGTCGCGTCGGCGTCCAGGACGGGCGCCGCCGCCGGCTCGGCCGCAGCCGCGACGGCCAGCATCAACGCGCTGACGGCCGCGAGCATCATTTCAGCTCCGCCTCCAGCACCGCGTCCACCGGCCCGCCGACCTTTCGCCCGATCTCGTAGTAGCGGCGGGCGGCCTCCCGTCCGGCCTCGGCGCGCAAGGTGAGCAGGAGCCGCGCCATGTTGTAATAGGCGTAGTAGTTGCGGGGATTGGACTGGATGGACTGGTCGAGCGTGCGCTCGGCCGCCTTGACGTCGCCCTTCTCGGTCTCGACCGCCGCGCGCATGTTCAGCGCCGCCGCGTCGTTGGGCCGCTCGTCCAGAAGCTCCTTGAGCGTCGCGAGGGCGGCGTCGAAATCCCTGTCCTTCAGTTCCGCCGCCGCGCGCATCAGCCGTGCCCGGCGGCTCTTCGGGTCTTTCGCGAGGAGCGCGTCGATCTTCTGGCGCACCGCCGCCTTCTCGGCCGACTCGTCCGCCGCCGGCTGCGTCGCGGCGGCCACCACCTTGCCCTGCTCGTTTTCCTCGATCGCCTTCTCGGCGATCTCCATCTTCTTCTCGTCGGGCAGCTCCCGGCCCTTCAGCCGCGCGTAGCGCTTCTCCAGCTCGGTCGTGTCGGTGACGGCCACTGCCTTGGCGTTCTGGTGCGCCTGCTTCAGGAGGAGCGAATCGATCGCCGCGTTGACGTAGGCGCGCTTGTTGCGCACGGTGGCGAACTCCGCCGTCTCGGCGCGTTCAGGGTTCGTGTATTCGACGCGATCGAGCTCCACGAGCGCCCGGCGGTATTCGGCGACCGCCTCGTCGATCTTGCCCTCGTCGGAATACTCGGCCGCCCGGTCGATCATCTCGGTCGCGTTCTCCAGCAGCTCGGAGATGCGCGGCAGGTTCTGCGCGCGGTCGTCGCTCCCGAACGGCCAATACCACGACGCCTGCGCCGTGGCACACGCCAACAGAGCCAAAAAGAAGGCCAAAGTCCTGTTCATAACCGCGTATTATATCAAAATAGCGACTGCGGCCGCAAGCACCACGAGGAGAAAGGCTAAAAGCCGCCGCCAAGAGGAGACGGGGCGCGTCTCCGGCGTACCGACCCCGCCGGGCCGCCCGCGCGCGAGGACTTTCGCGAGCCCCCGGAGCGCCAGCGGCAGCCGCCCCGGCGGGGTGGCCAGCGCCGCCGCGCCGACGACGAGCCCGATCACGGCCGCGAGCCGCAAGATCTGGATCACTGCATTCATCCGAGCATCACCGCATCATCTGAGCATGGAAAGTGGAGATGGCCGAACCGTGTTCGGCCTACCGCACGTAAAACTTCCAGTCCTTCAGTCGCCCGATCGACTTGTTCTGGCGCGGCGTGTACCGAAAGCCGTGGATGTCGGCCTTCTCGGCCGAATAGAACTCGATCCAGTGCGGCAGGTTGCGCGAGCTCGTCAGCCAGAACGCCTCCACCTGGCCGTCGATGGCGTTCTCG
>CAMOHV010000370.1 GCA_946615275.1 uncultured Verrucomicrobiota bacterium
TCCCCGAAGCGCGAGCCGTCCAGCGGCAGCTCGGAGCGCACCGTGAACGTGCGCCCGCTCTGCGGAAGCGTGAACGAGATGCGCCTCGCCGCCGGCGCGTGCAGGGCGTAGAGGTCCTGCCCGGCGATCGGGAAGATGCCGGAGGTGAGGAAGACGTACATCGCGCCCATCGCTCCGTCGTCGTCGTCGCCGGGGATCTCCTTCTCCTCGAACTGCGCGCGGAAGACGTGCGCCCACTTCGACGCGAGATCCGCGCGCCCCACGAAGTCGAAGAGCCACGTTGTGATGAAGCTCGGCTCGTTGCCGTAGTTTATGAGCTTGTTGTCGAAGGCGTACTTGAGGCGTTCCAGGAACGTCTTCTCGCCGCCCATCTTCTCGATCATGCCGGGGATGTCGCCGGGGATCATGTAGGAGTACTCCCAGCAGGAGCCCTCGTAGAAGTCGCCGAAGTACTTGCGGCCGGGCGGGTTCTGCATGCCCTCGCGGGCTATGACGTCGGTGAAGCGCCCGTCGGGGAAGCGGCCGTGGCAGAAGCCGCGGTAGCCGGACGGCGCGTCGACCATCGCCGCGTCCCACACGTTCGTCCAGTTCTTCGAGCGCGCAAGGAAGAACTTCGCGTCCTCGCCGTGGCCGAGGCCCGCCGCCACCCGCGAGACGCAGAAGTCGTTGTACGCGAAGCCGAGCGTGGACGACGCCGACTTCATCCGCCAGCAGTATTCCGTCTTGACGCCGAACGGCACATACCCCAGCTTGAGGTATTCCGGCGTGCGGCGCGCGGCATGGCGGCGCATCGCGGCGTACGCGCGCTGCCAGTCGATGCCGGGGATCTTCTTCGCGAAGGCGTCGGCCACTATGTTGTCGGACTCGTCGCCAGCCTGGCCCACCCTGTACTCGCGTCCCGCGCAGAACCCAACGCCCACGAACCCGTTCTTCTCCGATCGCGCCGAGAAGGAGTTCACGCACCCCGCGACGGTCGCAGGATCGACTATCGCCATCAGCGGGAAGAGCGTCTTCCACGTATCCCAGAGCGTGTAGTGGTCGTCCCACATCTCCACGCCGTCCGGCCACAAGTCTATGTCCCCCGTGCGGTTGCGGGGCTGGACGAACGCATGGAAGAGATGCGAGTAGAAAAGGCGCATGTCCTTGTCGGAGAGCCCCTCAACCTTCACGCGGCCCAATGCGTCCTCCCACATCGCCTTGGCGGCGGCGGCGACATCGTCCACCCCCTTCCCGCGCACCTCCACGAAGTTTGCCTTAGCCTTTTCAATCGACTTGAAGCTCGTCGCGATCCTGAACACGATCTTGCCCCCTCCGCGTTCCTCCTCCGCGTAGAAGAAGCACTTGTACGCCCCCGGGCACCAGTTGTAGTCGTACGTTCCGCCACCGAACACAGCATTGCCCTCGCGGCGCACCGCAACATCTTTTCCGCCGTCCGGGCGGCCGATCTTGCGTCTGGCGTTCACAGCCACCCTGCCCTTCCGGCCCTCGGGGAACGTGAACTCGTACACCGCCCCGAAGCGCGTGGGCGCGAGCCTCACGCCGATGCCATCCTTCTCAAGGCGCGCGCGGAAGATGTACGGACGCGTCTCGAGAAGCGTCATGGGCGAGGCGAGATCGACCTCCTCGTCGGACTCCCCGCACGTCGGCGAGACGAGGATCGTTCCGTAGCTCGGATGCCCGCCCGTCCCCTGCGTGTGGAACTGCGCGAATCCCGTCACGTCGTCGCCGTGGTGGTACCCGCTCGTTGGCGCATGGCGGCCCTTCGTGCGCGGATTGGGCCATAGCGTGTCCGGGCTGGGATATACGCTCCCGTGCGGCACGCACGGCCCGGGCATGCAGCTGCCAAGGCCGGGCACCGACGCCCCCACCATCGTGTCCGCCCACTCGGCGGGCGTCGCGGCCAGCCCGCTCTGCGCCAGCGCGAACGCGGCTCCAAAAACCGATGCGAAGAATTCTGCTTTCATTTCTCTTTGTATCCTTTTGTTCTCTTGTCGTTCTAATTGATCTGGAAGCCATTCAAACCGACAACCACTCGTCGGAGATGTCGGACGGCACATGCCATGCCCCCGGCGACAGATACACCCCGAACACCCGCACGCCGTCCGGCGCGCAGTTGCGCTTGAACGCCTGCGAATGCAGCCTCCGCAGGAACACGCCCAGCCAGCGGCCGATCGTCTCCGCGTCATAGCGTCCCCTGAACGCCCTCTTCGCGGCGGACAGCACCTGCTTCGGGAACTTCTCCAGCCAGACGAAGTGCCAGAGGAAGAAGTCGTGCAGCTCGTATGGCCCCACCTTGTCCTCGGTCTTCTGCGCGATCTGTCCGCGCCTGGACGGAAGGAGCTCCGGGCTCACCGGCGTTGCGATGATGTCGAGGAGTGCGTCCGCCGCGATGCCAGGGTGGTCTTCCGCCCACCAGCGGCACACCTCGCGCACGACCGTCTTAGGGACGCCGGCGTTCACGCCGAACATGCTCATGTGGTCGCCGTTGTACGTGCACCAGCCAAGGGCGATCTCGCTCATGTCGCCCGTGCCCAGGACGATGCCGCCGAGCTGGTTCGCCTTGTCCATGAGTATCTGGGTGCGCTCGCGCGCCTGGGCGTTCTCGAATGTGATGTCGTGGCGGTTCGCGCTCTGGCGGATGTCCTTGAAGTGCTGACGGCAGGCCGGCGTGATGTCGATCGTCTCAAGTTTGAGGCCTAGGCCCTCGGCGAGGAGGTCGGCGTTGCCGCGCGTGCGCTTCGTTGTGCCGAAGCCGGGCATGGTGTAGGCGTGTATGCCCTTCACATCGATTTCAAGGAGCTTGAAGGCCGCGAAGGCGACGAGAAGCGTCAACGCGCTGTCGAGCCCGCCGGAGAGCCCCACCACCACACATCTACAGCGGATCGCCGACAATCGCCGGGCGAGACCCACGACCTGCCGCCCGAACACATCGCCCGGCCGCCCCCCGAACGGAAAACAAGGGTCTGGCCCCTCATCCAGCAACCATGTGTCAACAATGGAACTTCCAGGGTCTGACCCCA
>CAMOHV010000371.1 GCA_946615275.1 uncultured Verrucomicrobiota bacterium
TTGGAGCGTGCGATCGAAAGCGTCCCCACGCGCTGGTCCGCGCCGTTGTGGATCGACATGGGGCAGGAATTGTTGTTGTTGTTTCCGAGATGTACTGGCGTTGATGTTCCGAACACATTGGGCGCGTAGAGGTGGATGGAAGTCCCGCCGTTGGCAGTGAGGCCGTCGGAGAACGAGTTGCCGCCAACCTCCATGTCAAGGCGAACATTGCCACCGATATTGAAGCCGGGGCCGAACGACGCGGGGAGATTGCGGAATACGATTCGTCCGCCTGTCGGGACGAAATAATTGTTTATGGCGGCACCGCCAGAGAATATGACTTTGCCTCCGAAGTCCGGACGCCAATTAACATTGCAGCTGAAGGCCCCTGAGAACTCGCAGGTGGTGTTTGCGGCCATGGCTGTCCAGCCATTACTGTCTTTGGCATTCTGGAAACGGAAGTCCTTGTCAATCACGGTATTGGCTTTCACGGCGAGCGACGCACCGCCGCTCTGCCGCAGGTAGACCGTGCCACCGGCGGCACCGAAGGCGTTCGTGGCCGAATAGACCCTCACGGCCCCGTTGGAGATCGTGAAATCTCCAGTAAAGGAGTTTGTGGCGCACAGATCGAGCGTGCCCGTCCCGCCTTTGAAAATCGCCGTGCTGGCGGCTGCGTCCGAGATCGGCTTGTGGACGGCGAGGGTGGTTCCTGCGGGCGCCGTCCAGTATTGGGCTGAGGTCATCGTCAGCGGAACATCGAGCGAATAGGAACGCGTCTCGCCGTCCGGGGGCACGGCGGCGACCACACCGTCTGCGCCGATTGATATGGAGGCTTCGGCTGGGGATTCGGCGGCGGTGAGGGCGAAAGACTCCTCTGCGGCGTTGAAGGCGATGCCGCGCAGGAGGTAGGCGCCGTCGACGACGGCGTTCGTGCCGGCGGAGCCGAACTTGGCGAGAAGCCCGCCGCCGTCGAGGTCGGGCCGTTCGCCGTCCGTCCAGTTCGCCGAGGTGGACATTTGCTCGTCAACTCCGCCGCCAGCCGTCCATGTGGAGACTGACTCGTCTGACACATGGAGCGGAATGTAGATGCGCCCGTTGCCGGAAAGCTGCGGGAGCGGCGTGTCGTCGCCCGGGGATGGGTTGTCCGCGCCGGTGTAGTAGCCGCCGCCCTTCACGTAACGGCCGTTCACCTTGAAGTCGACACATGAGAAATCAAGGCCGTCGGCGATTTCGATCACGGAAGACGAAGCGGCAGATATCGAGAGCTTCGCGTCGGAGAACGGCGTCGTCGCGGACGCAGCCTTGAACGTCGCGCCGTCGCCGAGCTCCAGCGTGGCGAGGCCTGTGAGCGCGCTCGTGGTGTCGCCCACGTCGAATGTCGCGCCGTCTGCGACGACGATGCGCGGCACGTTCTTGAATGTCGCCGTTCCGGAGAGAGCAATGGTGCCGTTGGACACCACGAGATCGCCTGTGGTGGTCGAGGCGCGATTGGCGAACGTCTGCGTGCATGCACCGTCTTCAGGATAATAGATGATGGTAATCGCGTTTTCTATGCTGGCAGAGGTTGAAGAACTTTCCGTGGCCTTCAGCGTAAGCCGAGGGGAGCCCGATGAGCGAATGTGATTGCCTTTCGTCTAAGAGCCCGTCAGACGATTGATTGTCTGGTTGAATCCGGCAAGCGACACGATCGACCGATTGTTCTCCCCATAGCCGCTCATCCGCAATTCCACGTTAGCCGGGAAGGCATTTTCCGCCGCAGATGCGTAATAGCCGTAATAAGGTCGTATATATGTGGCAATTTCATTCTGCGAGGAATACAGATACGTGTAGTTCTGCGGATTGCCGGAAGTGGTGCTGGAAAGGGCAGATGCCTTGACTGCGGCATGGCAATGGATTGGACCGTGCGGCCTGAAAGTAATCGTGCGCCCGGTGGCGACGATTTCCCCGTATGTGGCGAGTGTATTGTTCTTGGCACAGATGATCGTTGAATTGCCTGTGGTATGCGTCAAAGTTCCGTAGAAATCGCATGTGGCCGTGGCGTTGACAAGCGTGATGGTTCCTCCTGTGCTCGTGACGTCGTTGTAGATGCACGAACCGGCTGAGCCCACCGCAACGCCGCCTGTGAGCGTGATGGCGTTTCCGCGCAGGGTTATTGCGGCGGAACCTTGCAGCGAGAGGCTGGCGAACGTCATGTCCTCCAGGTCATTCTCCACCGTGATGGCGGAAGCGGTCAGGTTGGAGACGATGACCGCATCGCCGGCTGCGGGAAGTCCATTGTTCCAGTTGCCCGCAGTGGACCAAAGCGCGTCGCCGCCGCTGCCGATCCACGCCGTGGTCTTGGCGTGTACGACGGCGGTCATGCCCATCGCCGCGAGGGCGGCGAAGGCGCAGACCCTTGCCGCGTCGACAAGGGAACAGCGGAGACGGCGCGGACGCCGTCCTTTCATAGCAAGTTCATCGCATTTCATAGATTATACTCTTTCAGCACACCTTTAAAAGTAAGCAATACTATTTTCGCTTAAACCAGGGTGGATGTCAAGCCACAAAGAGAGTCGCTTCGTCGCTTCCCCGAAAAATGCCGATTTTGGCCGATTACAATTGAGTGACCGAATGCGGACTATGTATGGGAGGGACATCTACATATACCTGCGCGCGGGCAGGCCATGCTACAGCGTCACACCGTCCTTGAATATCGCGATCTCGCGCGCATGGTTCCGCTCGTTGCGGGCGGGCTCGCCTGACGCCACCGCGAGCACCTTCCGCGCGAACGCCTCAACGTCCGGCTCGGCCATCGCGTCCCAGTCCACCCAGTGTGGCTTCGCCTTCGCGAGCGCCGTGTTCGTGGCGATCTTGAGCGTGGGCACCACCGTCCCGAACGGCGTCCCGCGCCCCGTTGTGAACAGCACCAAGTGGCACCCCGCCGCCGCGAGCACCGTCGAGGCCACAAGGTCGTTCCCCGGCCCCGTAATGAGCGAAAGCCCCGGCTCCTTCACCGGCTCCCCGTAGTCCAGCACGTCCACCA
>CAMOHV010000372.1 GCA_946615275.1 uncultured Verrucomicrobiota bacterium
GGTCGTGCGCCAGCGCCGGTCGGACATGTCGCTCTACAGCCAGTGGCGGAACAACCGTTTCAGTTGCGCCACCCAGACATCCTTTTCTCTGCGTTTCTGCGTTAAAGAAATACAGCGTGAGACAGATGCGCCCGATTATGGCGCGCAGAGAGATGAAATATGGTATAATCTCCGCATGGCAAAAAATCCTTTCATCGACATACCAGAATTCCCCGACTTCCCGTCCATGACGCCGGCCGCCGCCGAGGAGGCGCTGCCGAAGCTCCTCGCAGACGCCAAGGCGCGCGTCGACGAGCTCGAGGCGAAGGCCCCGGCGGAGTGGGACGGGTTCGTTCGCGCGCTGGACGACGCCGTGCGCCCCCTTTGGAGCGCGTGGGGCTACGTCTCACATCTCCTCTCCGTCTGCAACTCCGAGGGCTGGCGCGCGCTTGAGGCGAAGTGGCAGCCGCAGCTGGTGGAGTTCTCGCTGAGGGTGGCGCAGTCGCGCAGGTTCCTGGAGCTCGCTGAGGAGCTTCGCGCGAAACTGCCCGCGGACGCGCCGGGCGCCAGGCGCAGGATCCTCGAGAAGTTCATACAGTCGGCGAAGCTCGCCGGCGTGGCGCTGGAGGGGGAGAAGAAGAGGCGCTTCAACGAGATAAACGCCGAGCTCGCCAAGCTCTCGGCCGACTTCCGCGACCACGAGCTCGACTCCACGAAGGCGTTCAGCCTGCCCGTCTCGGAGGAGCAGATCGCAGGTCTTCCGGAGCAGGCGCGAGCGATGGCGCGCAGGGACGGCGGCTGGGCGGCGACCATCGAGGACGCGATGTACGTGCCGTTCATGAAGCACTGCCGCGACCGCGCCGTGCGCGAGAGGCTCTACCGGGCTCGCAACACGCGCGCGTCCTCCGGGAAGTGGGACAACGCGCCGATCATCGACCGCATCCTCGCGCTGCGCAGGGAGCTGGCGGCGCTCCTGGGGTTCAAGGACTTCGCGGAGATGTCGATCGCGAAGAAGTGCGCGCCGTCCGTGGAGGCGGTGTTCAAGATGATCGACGACCTCGCGGCGGCGTCGCGCCCCGCAGCCGAGCGCGAGAAGGCGGAGCTCGCGTCCTTCGCGGCGGAGCTGGCGAAGGGCGGCGAGGGCAACGGCGACCTGGCGCCTTGGGACATCTCGTACTACGCCGAGCGCCGGCGCGAGAGGCTGTACTCCTATTCGGAGGAGGAGCTTTCGCGCTACTTCAACTTCCCGGCGGTGCTTGAAGGGCTCTTCAAGCTCGTGGAGAGGCTGTTCGGCGTGACCGTCGCGCCGGCCGACTGGTCGGTGCCCGTGTGGCACAAGGACGTGCGGTTCTTCCGCGTGCTGGGAGAGGACGGCGCGGTGATCGCGCACTTCTACCTTGACCCGTATTCGCGCCCCGAGACGAAGCGGGGCGGCGCGTGGATGAACGAGTTCCGCACGCGCGACGTGCGCCCCGACGGCAAGGTGACGCTTCCCCTCGCCCTCATCTGCTGCAACCAGGCGCTCCCGGATTCGGAGGGGCGCTGCCTCATGACGTTCCGCGAGGTGGAGACGCTCTTCCACGAGTTCGGGCACGCGCTGCAGCACATGCTGACGCGCGTGGACGACGAAGGCGCCTCCGGGCTCAACCTCATCGAGTGGGACGCCGTGGAGGTGGCGTCGCAGTTCATGGAGAACTGGTGCGTCGATCCCGCGACGCTCTCCCGCTTCGCCTTCCACGCCGAGACGCACGAGCCAATCCCCGCGGCGCTCGTCGAGAAGGTGCGCGCCGCGCGCAACTACCGCGCAGGCTCGGCGTGTCTGCGCCAGCTCTCCTTCGCGAAGACGGACATGCTGCTCCACCTTGCGTCGTTCTCCGGCGACCCCGACGACGTGAAGAAGCGCGTCTTCGCCGACTACGACATGCCCATGATCCCGGAGGACCGCTTCCTATGCGCCTTCTCCCACATCTTCGCCGGCGGATACGCCGCCGGATACTACGGCTACAAGTGGAGCGAGGTGATGAGCGCCGACGTGTTCGGCGCGTTCGAGGACGCGGGGCTCTCGGACGACGAGGCCGTGCGCCGCACGGGCCGCCGCTACCGCGACACGTTCCTGGCCCTGGGGGGCTCGCTCGACCCGATGGAGGTGTTCCGCCGATTCCGCGGCCGCGCGCCGTCCATCGACGCGCTGCTCCGCCAGCAGGGGCTCAAGTGAATCTTTCGAGGATGTTCACGCTATGAAGAGAGACATGCATTTCCACGACCATCGGCGCGGCCCGCGCGAGCAGGTGACGGGCGGCGAATGGATATACGGGCGCAACCCGGTGTACGAGGCGCTGCGCGCCGGGCGGCGCGAGATGACGGAGATGGTCCTGCCGCCGCCGAGCAGGGGCGAGGACGACGTGATCGCGCAGCTGCGCGCGACCGCCGCCGCGCGCGGGATCGTCTGCCGCAGCGAGGATCGCGACAGGCTCGACAGGCTGACGCACTTCGGCCACCACCAGGGCGTGGCGCTCAAGGCGTCGCCTTATCCTTACGTCGATTTCGCGGACGTCGCGGCCGAGGCGGCGGCGGACGAGAATGCGCTCGTGGTCGTCCTCGACCATCTCGAGGATCCGCAGAACGTGGGGTCGATACTGCGCACGGCGCTCTGTGCGGGCGCGACGGGCGTCGTGATCCCCGAAGACCGCGCGAGCGGCGTGACGCCCGCGGCGGTGCGAGCCTCCGCCGGGGCGAGCGAGCATCTCAGGATAGCGCGCGTCGTGAACATCGTGAGGGCGATGAAGGAACTCCAGGAGGCGGGAGTGTGGTTCACCGGCCTCGACTGGGGCGAGGGCGCGAAGCCGTACACGGAGATCGACTTCACGGGCCGCGTGGGGCTTGTGGTTGGCGCGGAGGGCGCGGGGATCTCGCGCCTCGCGAGGGAGACTTGCGACTTCGTTGCGGAGCTGCCGATGCCGGGCGGGTTCGAGTCCCTCAACGCCGGCGTCGCGGCCGGGGTGGCGCTCTACGAGAT
>CAMOHV010000373.1 GCA_946615275.1 uncultured Verrucomicrobiota bacterium
AGGAGGGGAGGACAATAGGATCGCCTATCCTCCTAGAGTCTTCTTGTCCTGTTGTCCTAGAGGATGAAACTACAATGACACACGAAAAGCAGGCCAGGGGAATCGCCGTGATTTTCTGCATGGCGGCGGCCGTTGGAATGTCGGCCTTGGCCGAGACGGTCCCCGCATCGCTAGACGCCGCCGCGCTCGCCGGCGACTGGACGCTCGAGCTGGGCGTCAAGGTGGATCCCGCCAAGACGCGCCAGTGGGCGCATCTGCTGTCGGTTGCGCGCGCCCCGACGCGGGCCCAGAACGGCGGCGGGCAGGAGCCTTCATTTGCGTTCGCGCTCCAGGTGGCCACGCGCGGCGCCGACAAGCAGCGCTGCGCATGGCAGCTGCGCGTGGACGTGCAGACGCCGCCTGAGAACCGGGCGGGCGAAGGTTTCAATTCCGGCGTTGCGCACGGCACGTTCGCGTGGAACGCCTGGACGGACATCGTGCTGGTCCACCGCGCCTCCGCGCGGGAGATGGACGTCTTCGTGAACGGCCTTCCAGTGGTGGAGGGCCACAAGCTCAAGGGGGCCTTGCGATTCGACCATCCCCAGGCGCCCGGACGCCTCACCTTCGCCGCAGGCGCGGCGGCGCAGACGAAGTACTTCCGCTTCACGCCGCGCGCGCTCGCGTCGGACGCCTTCGTGCGGAAGTTCGAGCTGTCGTCGCCGGCCGCGCGCGATGTGCCGGTCTATGCAGAGACGAACATCTTCCACGTGTCCGCCCAGGGCGACGACGCGTCCAGCGGGCTCTCGCCCGCCACGGCATTCCGCACGCTGGAGCGCGCGCGCGACGCGGTGCGCGCGGTGCACCGCACCGAGCCGGGGAAGGTCTGCCGCGTGAAGATCTCCGCCGGCCGCCATCCGCGCAGGTCGCCGTTCGTCCTTTCCGACGCGGACGCCGACACGATCTACGAGGCGGCCGGAACGTCCGCCCCCGTCTTCTCCGGCACCTGGACGCTCAAGGGAGGGGTCGAGACGCGCGACGCGCACGGCCGCCTCTGGCGCTTCAATGTGCCCGGCGCGGCGGAGGGGAGGGTCTGGTTCAACCAGGTATGGGTGAACGGCCGCCGCGCGTCGGTCGCGCGCTGGCCGAAGGCCCAGAAGGACTGGGTTTACGCCACGAAGCGCACCGATTTCCTCCGCCCGGACGACGTCTCGCAGACGGTCGAGACGAACGCCGCCACGCGCGTCGTCACCGTCACGCAGCGCCTCTTCGCCCATCCTGGCGATCTCGACGTGCTGCGTGGCGTGGCGGCGGCGGACTTGAAGGACGTGTCGCTCGTCGTGTGCCACAACTGGGACGTGACGCGCCGCATCATCCTTGGCTTCGACGCTGAGAAGGGCGTGCTGGAGGCGCGCGGGCGCCCGTTCAAGCCGTGGAACCCGTGGCGCAAGACGTCCATCTACTACCTGGAGAACGTCCCAGGGGCATGCACGGAGCCTGGGGACTGGAGCTTCCAGCGCCGGACGGGCGCGCTGGTGTACCGTCCGCGCGCCGGCGAGACGCTTGCCTCCGCCCGCGTGGAGATTCCCCGCACGGGCCGGACGCGTCTCGTGGAGATGGACGGCGCTGCCGGAATCACGTTCCGCGGCCTCGTCTTCGAGGGCAGCGACGTGGTGCGCGAGCGCGGCGCCATGGCGCAGGGCAATCTGCCCGAGGCGCTTGGCGGCGTGGCCTGGGACGCGCCCGGCCCTGTCCAGTACGATCCGCAGCAGGCCGCGTTCTACGCGGGCGCGATGATCGAGGGCGACCGCCTCGTGGAGGTGGCGTTCGAGGACTGCACCTTCCGCCACACGGGCGACTACGCCCTCTGGCTGCGCGACGACTGCTCCAACTGCCGCGTGGAGCGCTGCCATGTGCACGACACCGGCGCCGGAGGCCTGCGCATGGGCGGCACGGACAAGCAGTACCCCTCGCGCGGACTCCTCGTGAAGAACTGCCTGATCGAGGACTGCGGCCTCGTGAACCCATGCGGCGTGGGGCTCTGGATCGGCGAGCCGCACCACTCCCGCTTCATCCACAACCATATCCGCCGCACCCGCTACTCAGGCGTCTCGATGGGCTGGAACTGGTCGTACACCGGCGTGGGCTTCGCGAACGAGCTGGCGTTCAATCTGGTGGAGGACGTGGGGATGGGCGGCCTCACGGACGAAGGCGCCGTCTATCTTCTGGGCCGGCAGGACGGCACCGTGATCCACGACAACGTCCTCCGCCGCGTGGACGGCTACACATTCTGCCGCTGGGCCCTTTACTTCGATCAGGGCACCTCCGGCGTGACAGCCTACAACAACCTCTGCTACGACGCCATCGACGGCGGCTTCACGTTCCACTACGGGCGCGACAACGTGGTCTCCAACAACATCTTCGCGCTCGGCCGCGCCAACCACATGGTGAACGTGGGCCGCGCCGAGCCGTTCAAGATGATCGAGTTCACGCGCAACATCGTATGGTGGGACGCCGCCGACGAGTACTGGGACGTGCGCGACAAGACCGTCGCATACCGCGACTACGGCCGCGACCGCCAGCCCGGCACCATGCTCTTCTCCAGCAACGTATGGTGGTGCGCGAACGGCGAGGTGAAGTTCCGCGCCGGGCACTTCACCGACAAGGCGAAGCGCATCGACGGCCTCCTCTCGTTCGACGAATGGCTCAAGGCGCCGTACCAGGCCCCGGGCAACGATGCCGGATCGGTGGTGGAGGACCCTGGATTCGTCGATCCCCATTCCGGCGACTTCCGCATGCGCAACAGGGCCGTGGCCGACAAGATAGGATTCAAGCCGTGGGACTGGCGCCGCGCCGGGCTCGAGCCGGGAGTCGATTTTGATTAAGTCGCGCCCTTCGGGCGCTTTAAGTCGGCGGCTGCGCCGCCTTTAAGTCGCGCCCTTCGGGCGCTTTAAATCGGCGGCTGCGCCGCCTTTAAGTCGCGCCCTTCGGGCGCTTTAAGTCGGCGGCT
>CAMOHV010000374.1 GCA_946615275.1 uncultured Verrucomicrobiota bacterium
AGGATGCTTGAATCGGGGCGCGGCGCGATCGTCCTCGTCCCCGAGATATCGCTCACTCCGCAGACGGTGCGGCGCTTCGCCGGACGCTTTGGACAGCAGGTCGCCGTGCTCCACTCCGCGCTCTCCGACGGCGAGCGCTACGACGAGTGGCACCGCATCCGCACGGGCGAGGCGCGCGTGGTGGTTGGGCCGCGCAGCGCGGTGTTCGCGCCGGTGAAGGATCTCGGCCTCGTGGTGGTGGACGAGGAGCACGACTCATCATACAAGCAGGACGAGACGCCTCGCTACAACGCGCGCGACGTGGCCGTGATGCGTGCCCGCTTCGAGGGCGCGCGCGCGGTGCTTGGAAGCGCCACGCCGTCCCTCGAGTCGTGGCTCAACGTGCAGCGCGGCAAGTTCGATCTCGCGTCCGTACCTGAGCGCGTGGCGGGCCGTGCCCTCCCGGCGGTGCATCTCGTGGACATGGAGGACGAGCAGTCCCGCACCGGCCATCTCCCCATATACTCCGAGATGCTGCTCTCCGCCATCCACTCCCGCCTGGAGCGCGGCGAGCAGACGATACTCTTCCTCAACCGCCGCGGCTTCTCCCGCATCCTCCGCTGCGAGGCGTGCGGCTGGATAGCGACATGCCCCAACTGCCTCGGGCGCGAGTCTGACGAAGACGGCCCAGAAGGCCTCCCCTACACTTGGCACAAGGCGGACGACTGTCTGCGCTGCCACATCTGCGGCGCGTGGGAGCGCACACCGCATGAATGCCCCGAGTGCCACTCGCAGGAGCTCTCGTACACGGGCATCGGAACGCAGCGCGCGGAGGAGGCGCTGAAGAGGCGATTCCCGTCAGCCCGCGTGCTGCGCATGGACGCCGACTCCACCTCCCGCAAGTTCTCGCACGACGACATCCTCTCCGCGTTCCTCGCCGGCAAGGCGGACGTCCTGCTCGGCACGCAGATGATCGCGAAGGGGCTCGACTTCCCGAACGTCACTCTCGTGGGCGTCTTGAACGCGGACGCCTCGTTGAACATGCCCGACTTCCGGGCTGCGGAGCGCACGTTCCAGCTGCTCGCGCAGGTCTCTGGCCGCGCGGGGCGCGCCGAGAAGCCGGGCGAGGTGTACATCCAGACGTTTTCGCCGGGCGTTCCCGCCGTGAAGTCCGCCGCCGCCGCGCGGTTCGAGGAGTTCGCCGCAGGGGAGCTGGCCGTGCGCAAGGAGGGGTACTATCCGCCATACTGCCATCTCGCCTCGCTGGTCTTCCGCTCCAAGGACGAGACGCTGCCGCCGAAGTGGGCGGAGCTGTACGCGAAGTCGCTCGCGGCGTACGCGGCGAAGTTCAACGCGCTGGGGAAGGGGACGTTCATGGTCTCCGACGCCATACCGTCCGCGCTCGCCAAGGCGGAGGGCTGGTACCGCTGGCAGCTCGTCCTGCGCGCGCCGACGGCTTCTGCGATCGTGGCGGCGGTGAAGTGGATACGCTCCACGCGCCCCGCGCCGGAGGGGCTTAGAATCTCGTTCGATGTGGACGCCGTCAACCTCATGTGAAAGAGGAGATGCCATGCCGCGCGGAAATATGCTATAATGTTGGGAGAACCTTTTTAGCAAGGAAAATGAAATGAGTCAGATTTCAAGAAGAGGCTTCATCGGCGGCGCGCTTGCGGCGGCGGCCACGCCCAGGCTGGTTGTCGGGCAGGAGTCGCGCCCCAACCTCGTGCTGGGCGTCGTGAGCGACGTGCACATCGGCGGGCGCAAAGGCACCGACAAGGCAATAAGGAAGACGTTCTCATGGTTCGAGGCGAACCGCGTCGATGCAGTCCTCTGTTCCGGAGACATCGCCCACTCCGGCCTCATAAGCCAGCTCAAGGTATTCTCTGACGCCTGGCACGCCGCATTCCCCAACGGCAAGTGCTCCGACGGGCGCCCCGTGGAGCTCATCATCGCCACCGGCAACCACGAGTTCCCGTCATGGCCCGGGCGCTGGAAAAGCTTCTCGCGCGATCAGCTACTCAAGGACAGCTTCCCGTTCGAGGACAACCCCAAGCGCATCTGGCGCGAGTTCTTCGATCTCGAATGGTCGCCTTTCTGGCGCCGCGAGGTGAAGGGCTACACCTTCATCGGCGCGCACTGGAACGCCATCTGGAAGGACGGAAAGTTCAACACCGCCCTCGAGGACTACATGAAGACGCAGGCGAAGTCGATAGACATGTCGCGCCCGTTCTTCTTCACGCAGCACCCGCACCCCAACGGCACCTGCCACGGCAGGTTCTCCGGCTGCGGCGACGCCGGCTCCGCCACGCGCGCACTCTCCGTTTTCCCCAATGCCATCGCGATCTCCGGACACTCCCACTGCACGATAACGGACGAACGCACCGTCTGGCAGGGGGCGTTCACCTCCATCGGCGCCGGCTGCATGCACGAGGGTGCCTCGCCTTTCTTCTACGACAACATCTCCGCCAGGTGGCACCCCAACTTCAAGCAGAAGATGATGGCTCCGTACTTCGACCCCGAGGCGTGGGGCGGCGATCCCGCAGGCGGGGCGTGCGAGCTGATCGAGGTGTATGACGACCACCTCGTCGTCCATCGCCAGTCCGTGCCGTACGGAGTGCCGCTCGGGAAGCCCTGGACGGTGCCGATCCCCGCTAAGAAGGGGAGCCTCTACGACTTCGCGTCGCGCGCCGCGAAGACTGTTGCGCCGCAGTTCCCCGCTGGGGCGAAGGTCAAGATCGACGTGTGCCCGGAAGGTCATCCGCACGAGGGCGTTGGCCACAAGGGTGAGCCATGCATCTGCGCCACGTTCCCGCGCGCGAAGACGATGTGCGAGGGCGGGCGCGTCTTCGAGTATCGCGTGGAGGCCAGCGTGCGCGGGAAGGTGGTGGCGAAGTCGCTGCTCTTCGCAAACGGGTGCACGAGGCCGGAGAGCGAAGGGGACGTCGAAGGCGAGTGCCTCATCTCGCTGAAGAGCCTTCCGGCAGGCGAGCCTGTGGTGGTGTCCGT
>CAMOHV010000375.1 GCA_946615275.1 uncultured Verrucomicrobiota bacterium
GAGGCGAGGGCCGCCTTGCAGTCCAGGTCCTTTCCGGCGTCGGAGAGGAGCAGCCCCAGAAAACGCCTCTGCACGAGGTCGCTCGCGGCCTGCCAGAAGCCGACGTGCGGCTCGGTCACGGCGCGGATGCGGCCAGCCGCGAGGTCCGCGTACATCTGGCGGATGCCCGGCGGCACCTCGGCGAGATGCTCCTTGAAGCCGAGGCGCTCTAGGTCGGACGGCAGACACCACCGCGCGCGCCCTTCTGCGACGTTCTTCCGCACCGTCTCGTCGTACACCTCCGGCGAGGCCAGTTCGTTCACGCACGCCCACACGGCGTCGCGCTCCTCCTTCGGGCGGCGTCCAACGCCCTCCGTGAGCGCGTAGAAGTGCTTGTGCGCCTGAAGGACCGGGCGGCACGACGAATCAGCCGCCGGGAACGGCATGAGGCCTATCTGCTCGGCGGGGAAATTGAGGTTCTCGGTGAGGTACGCCACAAGGTCCTCGCCGCCGAAGACGGAGACGATCTCGCCCTGCACGAACATGTCCGCCACCTCGTTCGAGAGCGAGAGGTGCGGGAGCGCGCGCACCACACCGCGCGCGATGAGCCGCTTGAGGAACTCGGCGGCGCGCAGGCACTCCGGAGAATCGAAACACGCCTCCCACTGGGGGGGGATTATTCCTGGTTTCTGGTTTCTGGTTTCTGGTTGCTGGTTGCTGGCTTCCGGTTTCTGGTTTCTGGTTTCTGGGCGGCGTTCGCGCACGACGTCGCCGCCGGCGGCGCCCACCCAGGGGAGGAAGCCCCAGGGGCGGTTCTCGATCCCGAACGCCCGCTGGCCGCGCTGCACGGACGCGCCGGGGATCGTCTTGTCCGCAAACGTGAGCTTCACGCACCATTCCTCGAACTCGTCCCATGTCGCGGGCGGCCTTTCAGGGTCCATCCCGGCGGCCTTCACGAGGTCTTTGCGGTAGAGTATCCCGTAGTATGCCACGCCTGCGACGGGCACTGCGTACACCTTTCCGCCCTTCGTGGCGACGTCACGCCAGAGCGGCGGGACGTCCTTCCATCCGGGCCACTTCGCCTCGGCGTCGGAGAGCTTCCCGTCGCCGTCGAGGTCGTCCCCCAGCCATTCGTTGAGCGGATGGCAGAAGCCCTCGTCGATGTCATGGCGCAGGATGTGGAACCAGGCCTTGTACACGTCGGGCGCGGAGCCACCGGCCATCGCGAGCATGAACTGGGAGCGCCCCCCCGCTCCCGGAAGGGCCAGCCCTCCCCACTGGAGCGGGCGTATCTCGGGGTGCGAGGTAGAGAAGCGCAGAAGCTGTTTGGTGGACGGGTCTTCCGGATGATCGGGCCTGTAGCACATCAAAAACGTGACGTCCACGGCGCCAGCGCACGCGGCGAGGGCGATGGTCGCAATGCTCAGGATTCTGCGCGCCAGGCCTCTCATCGCCTCCTCAGAAGAACAGGTCGCGCTCGCCGCGGCACGTGGCCTCGTACTGCTTGAGCACGTTGGGGTAGAACTTGGGGAGCCACTCCTTGATCCCCGCGAGCTCCTTCGCGATGAGCGTCTCTCCGATGGCCTTCGTCTCGGGGGAGGCGAAGTCGTCTAGCCATTCGCGGAAGGTGAGGACAGCGTTGATCTTGCAGAACTTGCCCTCGCGGCCAGTCTTGAGCGCGTCCATGATGCAGCCCCCCGTGCGCCCGCAGCGATATCCCGCCGTGCAGAACGACGTGATCGTGCCGCGCTCGGCGAGGTAGCGCACCATCTCGTCGATCGAGCGGTTGTCTCCCAGCATGAACTGCTGGCGCTCCTTCTCCTGGTGGGCGGGGTCGGCGAAGTCGCTGTAGCCCTTGATGGCTATGTTGCTGGAGCAGTCGATCTGCGTTATGCCGTGGTCGAACACGCGGTTTCGCGACTCCGGGCTCTCGCGCGCCGTCACGATCATGCCGGTGTAGGGGACGGAGAGGCGCATGATGACGAGGATGCGCGCGAAGGTGTCGTCGTCGATGAGCCACGGGCTCTCCTCCGGAACGCGCGTTCCGCTCGCCGGCTCGAGGCGCGGGAAGGATATCGTGTGCGGGCCGATGTTGAACCACTTCTCGAGGTCGCGCGCGTGCAGGATAGTCGCCAGCACCTCGTACCGCCAGTCGCAGAGGCCGTAGAGGACGCCGAAGCCGACGTCGTCCACACCCGCCTCCATGCAGCGGTGGAAGCACGTCGTGCGCCAGTCGTAGTTGCCCTTCACCGACCACGCCGGGTGCATCTGCTCGTAGAGTTTCCTGTTGTACGTCTCCTGGAACACCTGGAAAGTCCCGATCCCCACCTCGTGCAGCACCTTGAGGTCGGCGATGGGCAGCGGCGCGGCGTTCACGTTCACGCGCCGTATGCCCACCTTGCAGCCGCTCTTGGGAGCGGGGACCTGGCGCGAGTAGATGGTGCGGATGGAGTCCGCGATGTACTCCGTGGAGGTCTTGGGATGCTCGCCGTAGACGGCGATGAGGCGCTTGTGGCCTATGCGCCCGGCGAGGACCTCCACCTCCTCGCCGATCTCGTCCATCGTGAGCATCCGCCGGCGCTGGAGGGCGTTTCCCTCGCGGAAGCCGCAGTACTTGCAGCCGTTCACGCAGAGGTTCGCGACGTAGAGGGGGGCGAACATCACGATGCGGTTGTCATAGACCTTCTTCTTGATGCGGTCGGCCGCGGCGCGCATCTCCTCGAAGAGGTCCTTGTCCGTGACGCGCATGAGCTGCGCCACCTCGGCGGGCTCGAGCGTCTCGCACGTCTCCTCGCTCTTCGCGATGATGGCGCGGATGCGCTCCGGGTCGACGGGGGCCGCGTCAGCCTCCGCGAGAGTGCGGTTTATGAGGTCATCGTCTATGAAGTGCTTCCCGCCAGGGAGGTATTTGTCTATCTCCCCCTGAACGATGAAATGCTCTCTGTAGTCCTGCTCGTCCTTGAATTGGCGAATGTTGTATGCCATTGCCTACATGCCTTCTTTC
>CAMOHV010000376.1 GCA_946615275.1 uncultured Verrucomicrobiota bacterium
CGGCCTTCTCATCCTTCGCGGCCGCGCCGCTCCCCGTGGCCAGGGCGCCGTTCGCGCGCTCGGGTTCCGCGCGCGAGCCCGTGAAGATGGTCGTGAAGCCCTTCTCCTGGAAGACCAACCTCTGGGACGGGGTCGAGTTCGTGTCGGGCTCGAAGCGCCTTCTGATGTCCGGCGCAAACCATGCCATCGACTGCAACAACCCGCTTCGCTTCGGCAGGCTCTTCATCCTGAACGACCGCACGCTCGAGGCCAGCCTGTGGCTAAAGTGCCGCGGCCTCTGGAACGACCCAGCGCCGGACGACGCCACGCTCGAGATCTCCAGGGCGGACAACCGCGCCACTTGGCGGCGGCCGTGGACGCGCCCGGACGGACGCCCCGCCGTGTTCTCCTACTCCGTCACGGGGCGGCGCGACGGCACCGCCCTGATCGAATGGGACATGGGCCTCTCCCTCGAGGACGCGCTCGCGCAGACTGACGGGCTCTCCGTGTCAAGCAGCTTCAACGTGGCCGCAGACGTGGCCCCATACGTCACGTTCGGCTTCGGCGCGCCGCACAAGCTGTATCCGCGCGAGAAGCTTCTCGCGGATGGGCAGAACCAGATACACCGCGCGCTCCCTGAGCCCCGGGCAAACGTGTTCGAGTTCGATAGGCGCGGCACTGTGCGGCACTGGTCGCTGACGTTCCCGGAGAGCTGGCAGCGGACGATGCGCGTCTTCGACTTCGCGGGCGACGTCCGCGACGGCAAGGTGCGCAGGGGAGTCACCTACCACTACGGCATCGCGGACTTCCGCAACGGCAATCCGCACGGCTACGCGGTGAAGGGGACGCTCGTGCTGGATTTCGGGGAGAGCGCCGTGCTTGTGACGAAGCCAAGGCCGCCCGTGGGCGGGCTAGACTTCTGGGGCTTCGACGCCGTGGACGTGTCCGCCCCCCCGACGCGCAATCTCCTGATGAACGGAAGCTTCGAGCAGGACTTCAAGGGATGGCGCTGGGAGGACTGGGGCGCCGTGTACACGCCGGCGGAGAAGACGAACGAGGAGATCGTGGAGGGCGGCTTCGCCGGCCGCCACGCCGCCCTCCTGAGGGGCGCGCAGTACAGATGCCCGGAGCTCTGCTCCGCGCCGATGCCGCTTGTGGCGGGGAAGAGATACGTCGTTTCCTGCATGGCGAAGGCGCATGGCGGAAAGCCGATGAACCTGATGTTCCGTGTGAGGTCGGTGTCGCGGAACGGCAAGTACTTCCAGTTCAAGGGGATCAACGAATTCAAGAACGTGAGGGTGGAGCCGGGCGACTGGAAGCGCCATTCGTTCACGTTCGAGGCCGACGGAGGAGGCTTCTACGTGCAGCTGGCTGCGCGCGGCTCGGCGGATCCTGTGGACGGCGTCCTGGTGGACGCCGTGCAGGTGGAGGAAGGCGCTGCCCCCACCGACTTCGCCGAGGCGCCGTTCGTCGCGAACCTCCTCACCTCCAACGCCTACAACGACCTCGTGCCGGGCGCGCCGATCGACGCCAGGCTTGACGTCCAGGCGCTTCCGGGATGGAAGGGCGGCGTGAGGGTGACGGTGAAGAACGGCTACTCCGAACGGCTGTACGCCAAGACGTTCCGCCTTTCGGAAGGCGCCGTGCTCCCGCTCGACCTCGATCCCGCCGCCCTCGGCAAGGGGATCTTCGTGGTGTGCATGGAGTATGCGGCCAAGCGCGGCGGAGACGTGCGCCGCTGGACGGACTACGCGCGCTTCTCCATCCAGCATCCGCTCGCCAACAAGCACCCGACGGCGCAGTTCTACGCGAACCACACGTGGTTCGACCGCGTGTCGCGCGCGCCGCACTACGCGCGCAAGTTCGTGGAATGGGGATGGGGCTCCACGGACGGACGGCGGAACGAAGGCACGCTGAAGGCCGCCATCGCCCCGCTCGCCGTGAAGGAGCTTGGCATACGCAACTACGTGCATCCAGTCGCATACGAGCGCGAAATGCTTAAGGCCGTCGCCGATGAGATGGGCCTCGAGGGGGGCTTCAACTTCCGTGAATGGAAGGAGGTCACGCCCAGGCGGCTGGAGTTCCTCGAGACCGCCGCCTACCGCCTCGCCAGGGAATGCGCCCCCGAAGACGACATCTGGACCTTCTGGAACGAGGAGGAGGACTGGGCGCGGAGGGTCGGCTTCGACGAGCACTTCAAGTGCGTCGAGGCGTGCATGAAGGGCGTGAAGCGCGCCTTCGCGGAGCGCGGCCTGCCGTCCCCGAGGTTCAGCGAGTCGCACGGCACGTCGCACTACTTCAACGGCCGCAACTACGACGCCATCGACGGCTACCTGAAGGCCGCCGCCGCGAAGGGCGTCAAGTACGACGTCGTGACCATCCACCCCTACCAGAACATCGACGGCGGCACCCTCGGCGGAAAGGACTCCGACCTCGAGACGCAGCATCTGATCTCCCAGATGAAGGACTACGGCTATCCGGACTCCACGCCCATCATGTTCACGGAATGCTTCAACATGCACACCGTGCGCATCCCGCCGTGGGGCGCGGACGGCTGGGGGGACTCCTACAGGTGCAACACGCAGCCCTCGCACGATCTCGGCAACCGCGAGTTCATCATGGCCGCCTCGCAGATGCGCCTCTACATCATAGCCCTCAAGTTCTGGCCCAAGGTGCAGCTCGTCCACCCCTGGAACTGCACGCCAGTCCTGGACATACGGTTCTCGCCGTGCGTGTTCATCTTCTCCGCGAACACGCTCGGGCATTTCCTCCCCGACCCGAAGTTCGTGGGCGACGCCCAGCCCTACGGCGACGTGCGCGGCTACTGCTTCCGCCAGGGCGACAAGGCGGTGATGCCGATCTGGACAACGAACCACGACGTGGAGTGGGGCACAAGGAAGAGCCCCGTCCTGGAGATGGAGCTTCCGGGAGACACCGTGTTCGCCGACATGTTCGGCAACAAGCGCTCGCCGTCCGATGTCGTGCGCGGCGCGAACGGG
>CAMOHV010000377.1 GCA_946615275.1 uncultured Verrucomicrobiota bacterium
TGAGGAGGAGGTAGTCGCGGGGGGAGGTGTCGATCTCTAGGATGCGGAAGTCGCCCAGGCTGGTTAGCGCGGAGACCGCCGTCACGAGGTGGATGGCGGCGGCGGCGGCGCCGGCGAGTTTCTGGCCCGGGGTGGTGTTCGCGTCGGCGGCCTCGCGGATGATCGGCAGGGCGGCGATGTTGCGCTGGAAGCGGAACACGATGCCTTCTGCGTCGGCGACGCGGCCGATGGAGGCGCGGCGGGATTGTCCGGCCACGCGGGCGACGGGCTCGCGCTCGAAGACCTCGATCGTGACGCGGTTGGGCATGCGGCGCTCGATGCGGACGTCGCGGATGTTGGGGGTGTGGAGGAGTTCGGCGCGCTTGCCGGCAAAGTCGATCTCGGCGAGGTTGGCGCCGTTCGTGAGGCCGAAGAAGTCCGTGACGAGGTCGCGGTGGACCATCTTGGCGGAGCCGGTGACGACGACGGCGACGTCGACGTCGGCGTCGATCACGCGGCACTGCTCGTCGTACGCGGACATCATGGCGCCGTAGCCGCACGACAGGCCCCACAGCGCGCCGCCGACGACGGCTAGCGCGACGGCCGCGAGGGCCGCGTACTTTCTCCGGCGCGTGGCGGCGTTCGCGGGCACGGGCTTCATCCTGGAGTTGCGCTCGGCCATCAGGTGGTCTCCTTTCCGGGCGGCGCGTCGCACGCGGCGAGCGAGAGTATGCGCTCGCAGAGCGCGGGGAAGTCGATGCCGGCCTTGGAGGCGGCCTTGGGGACGAGCGAGTGGCCGGTCATGCCGGGGGAGGTGTTGAGCTCGAGGACGTACATCCTGCCATCGGGCGTCACGCGGAAGTCGACGCGCGCGACGCCGCGGCAGCCCGTCGCCTCGAACGCGCGCACTGCGACGCGCTGCATCTCGGGGAGGTACGGGTCGTCGGGAAACGGATAGCGCGTCTCGTCGGAGTTGTACTTCTCGTCGTAGCCGTACCAGCCGCCCGGGGCGCAGATCTCGACGACGGGGAGCGGCTCGCCGCCGAGGACGCCCACGGTCATCTCGCGGCCGGGGATGAACGCCTCGACGAGGGCCTCGCCCTCGCCGCCGAACTTCTCGCGGTCGACGCGCGTGGCGTTGCGCACGGCGTCGGCCCATTGCGCGAAGGAGTCGACGCGGTACACGCCCACGCTGGAGCCGTCGCGCGGCGCCTTGACGACTACCGGGAGCGGGATCGGCAGCGCGTCCTCCGCGAGGTCGGCGGCGGACGGCCCCACGACCGCCCACGGCGCCGTGGGGACGCGTGCGGCGTCGAGGATGCGCTTAGTCGCGATCTTGTCCATGTTCACGCGGCTCGCCTCGGCGCCGGGGCCGGTGTAGGGGATCGCGCGCGCGTCTAGGGCGGCCTGCACGCCGCCGTTCTCGCCCCAGCCGCCGTGGAGGGCGATGTAACAGGCGTCCACGCCGGCGGGGAGGGCGGAGAGGTCGTCGGAGTCGAGCGTGACGGGCACGGCCTCGCACGTGCCCAGCGAGTCCAGCGCGCGGAGGACGTTAGCCCCGCTCACGAGCGAGACTTCCCGCTCGTTCGAGGTGCCGCCCATGAGGACGGCTATTTTCCTTAAATTGTGCATGCCGCATAGTGTACCATATTCTCCGCATTCCGCTAGGGGTTAAATTCATGTTTTTTTATTTGTCCGCAGCCCACGCGCGCGCCGATTTATGGTATAATCTTATCCATGGCAGAAACAGAACACGCGCACATGGCGTTGCCACTCAAGTACCGGCCCATGACGTTCGAGGACGTCGTGGGTCAGGAGCACGTGGTGAAAACGCTCAGAAACGCCCTCTCCTCCGGGCGCGTGGCGAACGCGTACCTCTTCATCGGGCCGCGCGGAATCGGCAAGACCACGCTCTCGCGCATCTTCGCGAAGGCGCTAAACTGCCTCAGGCCCGGCGGCGCCGGCGGCGTGGAGCCGTGCGGCGAGTGCGAGAACTGCCGCCAGATCGCCGAGGGGCGCTCCATCGACGTCACGGAGCTCGACGGCGCCTCGCACAACAAGGTGGAGGACGTGCGCCCCATAATCGAGGCCGTCCAGTTCAAGCCCGCCTCGTCCAAGTACAAGATCTTCATCGTCGACGAATGCCACATGCTCACGGCCGCGGCGTGGAACGCGCTCCTCAAGACGCTCGAGGAGCCGCCGCCCTACGTGAAGTTCATCTTCGCCACCACCGAGGGCGACAAGATGCTCGCCACGATCATATCGCGCTGCCAGCGCTTCGACCTTAGGCGCATCCAGACGCACCAGATCGCCGAGCGCCTCAGGTACATCTGCGGCAAGGAGGGGTTCGCGGCCGACGAGGATGCGCTCCTCGCCATCGCGCGCGGCGCCGAGGGCGGTATGCGCGACGCGCTCTCGTCCCTTGACCAGCTCGTGGCGTTCAAGGGCGACAGGATCACCGAGGAGGACGCGCTCGCTGTGTTCGGCCTCGTCTCGCGCAAGTCGCTGGAAGACCTGGCCGCCGCCATCCTCGCGGGCGACGCCGCCTCGATCCTCCGCGCCGTGGAGCAGTTCGACTCCTCCGGCAAGAACATGCGCCGGCTCGCCTCCGAGCTGATGACCCACTTCCGCAACCTCCTCGTGGTGCAGACGCTCGGCGGCAAGGCGTCGTCCATCGAGGCCACGCCCGACCAGATCAAGACCCTTGAACAGCAGGCCGGGCTCTGCGACCCGTCGCGCATCTTCCGCATCTGCGACCAGCTCGCAGAGATGGAGGACAAGCTGCGCCACGTCCTCAGCGTGAGGACGCTCCTGGAAATGACGCTCATCCGCGCCTCGCGCATCGCCACCGTCGCCACCGTGGACGAGCTGATGCGCGCCGTGCGCGCGCTCGCCGCCGGCGAGGGCGCGAAGGTGAGGCTCGCGCCGGCCGCCGCAAAGCCCGCCCCCGCCCCGGAACGCCGGCCGCAGCCTGCGCCGCCGCAGCGGACGGCC
>CAMOHV010000378.1 GCA_946615275.1 uncultured Verrucomicrobiota bacterium
ATCCGCAGGGCGCCATCCCGAAAGTCCAGCGCGAGCGCCTCCAGCAGATCGGCAAGTGGCTCGGGAGGTACGGCGAGGCAATCTACTCCACGCGTATCCTGGCGCCGTTCTCCACGCCGGAGATAGACTACACACAGTCCAAGGACGGCAAAACCATGTACGCCATCATAAAGAAGCCTGCGGCCGAGGTGACGCTGGCCTGCAGAACGCCAGCCGGCGCGTCCGTGACGATCCTCGGCGAATCAACGCCGCTCAATGCGGAGCGGACGCCCTCAGGGCTCAAGGTCACGCTGCCGCCGGCCTACGCCAACGCCGCAGTCCCCTTCGCGCTCAGGATACGCTGATCACGGACGGCTTTTCGGCTTCAGCAACGTGAGGTCACGGATCCAGAAGGTGCACTTCATGCCTTTAGGGTTCGCGCCTAGGCGGAAGGCCGTGACCTCGTCCAGGGAATCGACGTCCCCCAGCTCAACATAGCGTTTCTCCCACGATCCGAGCGGGGCCTGATACGCGATGAACCTGTCGTTCTTCGACTTATCGGCAAACAGAAGCATAAGGTTCTGGGTGTTGAAGTCGTTCTCCACCTTGTCCTGCGCGCTCTTCACCTCGAACTGGAACAACTGCGCCCCCGCGAAACCCTCCTTCGGCAACTTCAGCCTGTAGACGGGATAGAACCAGCGGTCGGTGTGGGGATTCGTCCACGCCACATCGAAGCGCAGCGCCTGCTCCGCCTCGTCCCAGCTGGCCTTGTAGGACTGCGCGGATGTATTGCGCTCCCAGCCCTTCGGATTCCGCCAGTCCAGCGGAACGGCTTCGCATGACGACAGGAACTGCTTCTCGAGGTGGACAGACATCGAGAGCCTGCTGGACCTCTTCCCGCCGAACACGCCAAAAACCTCCAGCTTCTGCTTGTAGTCGCTCGCCTCATCCGGCACCAGCAAGCAGTCGAACGCGGCCGGCGGCGTCCCGCGCGGTCCCAAAACAATCTCCGCGGGAAGTCCCTTGAGCTTTGCGCCGACCACCTCCAAATGGCCGGTCTTGGCAGAATCGCCCATGTTCCACACCTGAAGCCTTAGGCGTCCGGAATCGCCCTTCAAAACGGCATACGTCTTCTGCGCCGCGATCTCGAAGTCGTTGGTGTTGAGATCCACGCGGACAATCACCGTCAGATCCTCGTCCGACGCCGGGACATACGGCTTCACACTGCCGGGCGGATGCGCGGGCACGCGCGCCGAGAGTCCGCTAAGCCCCGCCACATACGACGGGAAGCGCGTCGACTCCACGGCGAGGACGCCGTTGGAGGCGACGACCGTCCGCTCTGTGCCGCAGAGGTCGCTCACGCGGTAGGAGCCGTCGGCCGCCGGGATGGATGCCATCCGCGCGAAGTCGGGCGAAGCCTTGGCCACACCCGATCTCATCACGTCCACCTCGGAGACAGACCAGAACGCGACGGTCTGCGAGCCGTCCGGCTGCGCGAAGAGATAGGCCCGCAGGCCTTCTCCGATGCCGAGCTCGCCGACGAGCCGGGCCGAGACGAGCTCGCGCGTCATCGTGCTGATCGCCGCATAGATGGGCTTCACCGTGCCGTCGCGCCGCATCACGCCCCAGTCCTTGGCGCCGTTCGCCTC
Organism: uncultured Verrucomicrobiota bacterium; assembly: GCA_946615275.1. The sequence goes on from CAMOHV010000378.1 coordinate 1,629, forward strand.
GTTGTAAGCGCCGAACACGAAGAAGTAGTTGCGCGCCACGCCCTCCATCTGCAGCGCTATCTGGGACTTCGGATAAAACTCCGCCACCACAAGCTCCTGCTCTGGCGAATGCGCCATCATCCCCTTCTTGACGCTTGGCGTATCTGAATGGCCTTCTACTCGCGAGCCGCATTCGGTCATCCATATCGCGCGGTCGCCGACGCCGTGGCACTCCATGAACGCGCGTAGCTTCGCGAAGATCGCGCGGTATTCGGCCACAGAGCTGTAGGTGTGGTAGTTGAACACGTCGCCAAACTTGGCGGCGTCGTTTGCGAAAAGCGCGCGAGCGTAGAGACTGTCGGGGCGCTGGCAGAGCGCGCCGGGGAGCGCGACGATGCCGGGGCGGCCGGCCTTGAAACCGAGATAGGCGGCCTTGAGGGCGGCGGCGTAGTCCCACACAGGTTCGGGGGCGAAGGAGATGTCCTCTTCGTTCCAGAACTCCCAGTCCCCCATGCGGTCGCCGAACTCGGCCGCGGTGTGGGCGGAGAATTCATAAACCTTATTGAGGTCCGATGGGAGCCTCTTGAGCCTTCCGGCCCATTTGGGGGAGTCATGGAACATCCCGGAGACGAGGATGCCACGCGCGCGGAGCATGTCTGCGTTGTACATGTAATGGCCGTACTGGTATTTACCCGGGCGCGGATTCACCTCGCTCCACGCAAGGCGCTCGCGCACATGCGGAAGGCCGGTGAGGCGGAGGAGGTCGCTCACGATGCGGAAGGTGTCGCCGCCATTCCAGGGGCAAAGGAAGCTGCCCTTGCGGGACACCCAGCTCTGCGCGGAGTCGATACCATAGAAGGAGGAATGGTCGAACCGGCGTTCCTTCGGATCCGGCACCACCGCGAAAGTGGCTGACGCCTCACCGGACTTGAGACGGTAGTAGCCGGTGGGCAGAGACGGGAGGCGGGCTTTCCCCTCGGCGTCGAACTCGCCGCCGCCCACGGGGCGTCCGCGCCAGTCGGCGATCGAGAACCTGGCGCCGGGCGCGCCCGCGCTCGCGACTGGCGCGCTCCCGACGACATACACATGCCCCGCCGCGTCGAACGACACGGCGGCGTACAGGGACAGCGCGCACACGAACGCGCCGATGGCAAGTATCTTCTTCATGTCTTTCTTTGTCGCCTTTGTTGGCGAATGAAACATCACGACATCCGCCTCATTGGTCTGGACATTGGATATTATACCATATATCATCGTCCGGCGCGGCGTGCCCCAGCCACTAACCCCTAACCGCTAACCCCTAAACTATGGTATAATGTCTGCATGAAGACACCACAGATGCACCTTCGCCTGGCCGCCGCCGGCG
>CAMOHV010000379.1 GCA_946615275.1 uncultured Verrucomicrobiota bacterium
GCAAGCCGCTGGAACAACGGCCTGATCCGTCTTCTCGGCGCCGAGGACGCGGCGATCATCGGCGAGCCCGGCAGCGTCATCGACGGCTGCAATCCGTTCGATCCGATCGGCGAGGAGTTCTACCGCGGCCCCCAGGGCATCAGCGCCATCAACTGCAGGCGCCTTGTGCTCAAGGGCTATACGATCCGGCAGACGGGCAATTGGGCGCACCGCATCGCCGACACGGCGGATCTGCTCGTCGAGAACGTGACCTGCGAGGCCGGGCACGACGGTGTGCACGTGAACGGCTGCGACAATGTGACGATCCGCAAGTGCGTCATGAAGACGGGCGACGACTGTGTCGCCGGCTTCGACAACTCGAACGTGCTGGTCGAGGACTGCTATCTCAACACCGCCTGCAGCGGCTTCCGCTTCGCCGGCACGGGCGTGACGATTCGCCGCTGCAAGCTCAAGGGCCCGGCAGAGTACGGCTTCCGAGGCTCGCTGTCGAAAGAGGATAAGGTGGCCGGGGCACCGTCGGGCAAGGCCAAACGCAACAACATGCTCTCCTTCTTTACCTACTATTCGGACGGCACGCATCCCGTGCGGCGAAACGCCGGGAAGATCGAGATCGTCGACTGCACGAGCGACGACACCGACCGGCTCCTGCACTACAACTACGGCAACGAGCAGTGGCAGCGCGGCAAGCCGATGACCGACATTTCCTTCCGGAATGTGCGGGCGACGCGCATCAAGATGCCGGTCTCGCTCTGGGGGGACGGGGACGTTCCCGTACGGATTTCGTTCAAGGACTGCGAGATTGCCTTCTCGGCGCCGCAGAAGGAGTTCATCCGCGGCGCGTACATCTCCGCAATCGACCTGGACAACGTGAAGGTGTCGGGGGTCGAGAACGCTCCGCTCTTGCGTTTGTGGCATGCCGATGCGCTTCGGCCCGTCGTCAGGATCGGCAACGTCGTCGGCGTCGGCGGCGAAGTAAAGCCGGCGGAGACGGCGTGGAATGTAAAAGGCATCTGATGATTTCTTTGAACGAAAGAAACGAAAGGACAAAAGATGACAAGAGAAAACATACTTGACGAGGCAGCTTCCTTTGAAAATGGGAAGCGGCAGTCATGCCGGTTTTTCGTGCTTCTCGCCTCGCTCGTGATGCTTGTGCCTGCCGCGGCGGCGCCATGTTCGGACTGCGGCGAGCGCGCGCCCGCGGTCGCGGCCGACAAGCCCGCTGCGGAGAGCCGTCCTGCCGACGAGCCCGGCACGCTCCGCATGCACGCGCCCGCGGCGCGCTTCTTCCGCACGAACGGAGACGTCCGGCGCTTCAAGGCGAAGGTGGGATTCGATCCGGCGATCTACTCGCTCAAGCGCAAGTGGGGGCCGACGCACATTGCGGCGACGAAGATGGGGTTCAAGGTCTACGCCGACGGCAGGCTCGTCGCCGATGCCGGAATCATGCGCCCGGGCGACGGCACGAAGACGATAGAGGCCGATGTCAGCGGGGCCAGGATGATCGCGCTTGAAAGCGTCGACGGCGGCTACTGGCTCGGGACGCCGCAGCTGCTGGCGCTGTGGCAGGATGTCCGGTTCGAGGGAAAAGACGGGGTGGTGGCGGTCGAGGAGGACACGTCGGGCGCCGAGACGCCGCAATTCGGGATATTGACGCCGCCGGACGACCCCGAGCCGCGCCTGAACGGCACGTGGACGTACGGGGTGCGGCCCGGCAAGCCGATTCTGTACCGCGTTGCCGCCACGGGCAAGGCGCCGCTGGCGCTTTCGGTCGTCGGCGCGCTGCCGAAGGGGCTGGCGTTCGACGCGCGGAGCCGGCTGCTGACGGGTTCGATCGCGGAACGCGGGGACCACAAGGTGGTCTTTGCCGCGAGCAACGCGTGCGGCCGGGCCACGCGGACGCTGACGATCCGGGTCGGCGACACGCTCTGCCTGACGCCGCCGATGGGCTGGAACTCCTGGAATGCCTACGAATGCAAGGTCAGCGACAAGATCGTTCGCGAGACGGCGGCAACGTTCATGGAGAAGGGGCTGGCGGACCACGGATGGACGTATGTCAACATCGACGGCGGCTGGCAGGCCTTTGAGAAACAAGTCGCCCGGAACGAAGACGGGACGATCCGTCCGAACGAGCGCTTCCCCGACATGAAGGCGCTTGGCGACCATCTGCATTCGTTCGGCTTCAAGTTCGGCATCTACTCGTCGCCGGGCCCGCGGACCTGCACGCGGCAGGAAGGCAGCTATGGACATGAGGCGCAGGACGTGGAGACATGGGTCGCATGGGGGGTGGACTTCATCAAGTACGACTGGTGCTTCTACAGGGATATCCTCAAGAAGGAGACGGAAGGGCGCAAGCCCACCGACGCCGACAGGATCAAGCCGTTCCGGCAGCTGTACGACGAGCTGCTGCGCCAGCCGCGCGACCTCGTGTATTCGTTCTGCGGGGGAGGGGTGAGCCTGAAGGGCGCCGAAGCGAACGGCTCGAACCTCCAGCGCATCTGGGGCGACCTGAAGGATGGATGGGGATGCGTGCTGGCGGCGGCCAGGACGGCCGCGCGTCATCGGCTGAACGCGCATCCTGGCTTCTGGATCGACCCTGACATGCTGGTCGTCGGGCGCGTGTGCACCGGCGTCCTTGGGGACCATGACACGCTGTTGACGCCAAACGAGCAGTACGCGCACATTTCGATGTGGGCGATTCTCAACGCGCCGCTCCTGATCGCCTGCCAGATGAACGTCATTGACGATTTCACGGTCAAGCTGCTTGTGAACCCGGAGGTCATCGACGTCGATCAGGACGTCGCCGAAGCGCCCGGGGAGATCGTCGTCAGCACGAACGACGACCTCGTCTTCGCGAAAAAGCTGGGCGACGGATCCACGGCCATCTGCGCGGTGAACCTCTGCCCGTTCAAGCGCCGCTTGACGGTCAACTTCAAGGACGCCGGGCTCGCGGGGAGCGTGCGGCTGCGCGACCT
>CAMOHV010000380.1 GCA_946615275.1 uncultured Verrucomicrobiota bacterium
TACGGGTTCGTGCCGTTCATCCACTCGTAGATGTCGGGAAGCCCGTCGCCGTCTGGACTCCGCTTCATTGGAAATTGAAATTGGCTACTGGCAACATTTACTCATCGCCCCGCGAATCGGCGGCAAATTTCCAATTTCCAATTCTCAATTCTCAATTCCCACGGCGGGGCGTCCCCGCCAGGTCTCGGGCACCTTGTAGCCGAGGAGGTCGGCGATCGTGGGCGCGGCGTCCGCAAGGAGCACGGGCTCCTTGAGGCGCAGGCCCTTCACTGCGGGGCCGGAGACGACGAACGGGATCTCGAAGCATTCGAGGTTGGCCATGCCGTGCTTCTTGCCCTCGCCGCCGTGGTCGGCCACGAGGAGGATCAGCGTGTCATTCTCCAGGCCAAGGTCCTTGATGCCCTTCACGAGGCGGCCGATGTTGCCGTCAACGTGCACGCAGGCGTTGGTGTAGTCTGGCGAGCCCCAGCCGCTCTTGTGCCCGTAGCAGTCCGGGAGATGCTGGTAGATGAACGTGAGCTTGGGGCGATGGGCCTTGAGCTGCTCCAGGCCGGCGGCGAGCACATCGTCGTCGCGCTTTTCGAGCGAACCCTCGGCGAAGTAGCGCACATAGTCCACCTCGTTGGTGGCGTGTACGAAGCCGATGCCGTCCCAGTTGTAGAACGAGGCGGTGTATGCGGAGGGATCCTGGCGCTTGATCTCGTGGAAGATGCATGGCGGGATTCCCTTGTCCGTGACCTCGAACGCGGGCACGTCGGGCTTTTTGCTGTTCCAGTTGCGGTAGCCGTGGATCTCCACCACGGTGCCGAACATGCATGAGGCCCAGTTTATGCCGGACGAGGTGGGGAAGCTGTTCCGCCCCTTCGCGTAGAGCCCGCCGTCGCAGAGCTTGCGGAAGTTGGGCATCTTGTCCCATGGTATCCACCGCGCGCCGAAGCCGTCCACGCCGACGAGCACGACATGCTTGGCGAGCGGCGCGCTCTTCCCGGCGCGCGCGCCCTCTTCGCAGCACTTCGACACGCACCCGCACGCAGCGGCGGCCGCAGCGGCGGCCATGATTATCTTGAATGTACTCTTCATCTCTGCTCCGTGTTCATTTCTATTTGGCCTCAAGCGAGAACTTCTGGTTGGGGTCCGGCGGCACATAGCCGTGCGTCGAGCCCTGCACCCAGTTGATCTTCTTGGGGCACGTCATGTTGTTGTAGAGGATCGCGAGCCCGCGCGGCGGGCAGCAGTAGTCGCCCAGGCCGGCGCGCGTTATGGTGGTCATGCACGTGCGAGGGATGCGCTTCGCGACGTTGACGGGGTCGTAGTAGCCGAGCGCGGGCGTCCAGGGGATGTACCAGCCGTCGCTGGCCATCTTCCGCTCCAGGCGCCTGGTGTTGTTGGCCATGTCGCAGCACCAGGTTATGCCGGAGTCGGCCTGCGTCACGCCCTCGCCGCAGCCCGCGGCCCAGATGGTCTGGAGTCCGCCCTGGCTGCCGCCGCGCGCCCTGAGGTCCTTGCCGTTCCACTCGGGAAGCGTCTTGAGGTACTGGAGCGCGCGCATCACCCTGAGGACCATTCCGTTGAAGTAAGCCACCTCGGGATCCTTGTTCTGCTCTGGATCGAATGCGTAGCTCTTGCCGTTGGACTTTATCTCCCAGCCGAGCGCCTTGTAGTATCCGTCGTCGGCGCCGAACGCCGGCAGCTTCATGCCGTGGGCGTTGATGTTCAGGACTATCTCGTCGTCGCGCGCGCCCCCCGGCGGGTTGTGCGGCGCCCTGTAGCTGTAGCCGTGCGTCTCCAGCGCGCACGGGAACTTCTTGCCATTCTCCGCCGCCTTGGGGATTGTGAGGTACCCTGTCACGGGGCGTATGCCCGCGCATGGTATCTCCACGGCCCACAGTCTTGCCTTGGGGTTTCCGCAGGGCAGTTCGATGCGCGCCGCCGCGACCGGCACCTTCGCGAGGCGCTCGCGCTGCTTCGCCCAGAACGCGTCGAAGTCCTTCGGCTCCGGGACTGACTGGAGCTTCTCGGGATGGACGCCCGCGCCGCCGTCGAAGAACACCGTCTTCGCCTCCCACCTGAGCTTCGGGTTTGTGCGGATGTAGTTCTTGCCGTCCTTGTCAACCACCACCGCGCGCACGCGCACGAAGCCCGGCTGGTCGAGCGAGGTCTTCACCACAAGCGGCTCGGCCATCGGTACGGGCACCTTGCCGCCGAACGACTTGCCGTCGTCGCCGGTGCGCTCCCACTTGACGAACCATTCACCGACGGGCACGGAGTTTGTGAGGCCGGTCATCTTGATGGTGAACACCATCTCCTGGCCGGGCTCGTAGAACGGGATGTCCTTGTCGGTGGAGCCGCGCAGGAGGGCGGAGTCGAACTCGCCGGCGGCGAACAGGGAAAGCGCGCATGCCGAGAGCGCCAGAGTCAGAAAGATTTTCGTCTTCATTTTCAATTTTCAATTCTCAATTCATCCAGCGAAGCACGCCCAGATGTCGGCGTTGGAGGCGGATCCGGCGTCGATCGGGCCGATGGAGCGGTCGCCCAGGTTCTTCGCGCGGCCGAAGCGGGCGCGCATCTGGGCGGTGGCCTCGCTGCCGGCCCTGGCGGCGGCGGCGGCGGCGGCGAACATGGCGGCCTCGCCCTCGGCGGCGTGGGCCTTGAGGGCCTCGATGGCGGGAATGAGGGCGTCCATGAACGTCTTGTCGCCAACCTTGGCCTGGGTGGCGAAGCCGAGCTCCTCGAGCCCGGCGGCGAACATGTCGGCCACGCCCTGGGCGTCGAGCTCGGCGACGCCGGCGTCGAGGGAGTCGGACATTCCCTCGAAGAGAGTGCCGTAGAGGGAGGACGTGGATCCGGAGACGTCGGCCTCGAGGTGGGACGCCATGGAGGAGAGGAGGCTCTTGAAGTCTGCCCCCTCCGCGGCGCAGATGGCCTTCGTCGCGGCGACGATGGCCTCGCCGTGGTCGCCGTCGCCGCCGGC
>CAMOHV010000381.1 GCA_946615275.1 uncultured Verrucomicrobiota bacterium
TGGTTAGGTGGTTGGGTGGTTAGGTGGTTGGGTGGTTAGGTGGTTGGGTGGTTGGGCGGGGATTATGCCCTGCCCTTGGACTTGAGGAACTTGATGGACTCGTCGACGGCCCAGAGCTTGTCCTCGTGGCGCTCGCACTCAACGATGTACCACTTCACGCCGTCCTTGTCGGTGGCGGGGAAGAGGCGGTCCCAGTCCACGGGCACGGCGCCGGGCTTTCCGGGCCGCCCGAGGATGGCGTCGAACTCCTTCACGCCATTGCCCATGCCGTTCTCCTTGGCGTGGAGCGTGGGCGAGCGGCCGGGGTACTTCACATACTGCTCGCAGGGGTCGGCGCCGGCGCACGTCGTCCAGCCCACGTCCTGCTCCATGCAGACGTTCTTGGAGGTGTTGGAGAAGAAGTAGTCCCAGTAAGTGGTGCCGTCCTTCATCTTCATCTTGAATTCGCCCATGTGGTTGTGGAGGCCCACCTTGCAGCCGAACTTCGCGGCGTCCTCGGCGGCCTTGTTGTAGTAGTCCACGAGCATCTTCAGGAAGTCGTCGAGGTTCTCGCCCTTCTTCGGGAAGTTCCCGCCGCCGGGGCAGATGATGAGGTTGTTGCCGAAGCCGAGGTTGAACTCGCATGTGGCCTTCACCCTGTCAGGCCCGAACGAGTCGCGGCCCACGTGCGTGCCGCACGCCACGATCCCCGCGTCGTCCAGCATCGCCTTGAGCGTCTTCGCGTCGTTACCGTAGTATCCGGCGAACTCGACACCCTTGTAGCCGAGCTTGGCGACGTCCTTGAGCGCCTGCGCGAGGCCGACGCCCTTGAGGCCCTTCTTGGAGTCTCCGCCGATGTACTTGCGGATGGAGTAGAGCTGGAGAGCCACCTGCGCCTTGGCGGCGCAGCAGTTCTGGCACGTCTGGCCCGGAAGCGCGTACGCGGCGCCGGCCGCGCCCATCGCACCCAGGAATGATCTTCTTGTGAGCATTTTGTTGTCCTTTGTTTCTTTGTTCTATTGGTCTATTGTTCGTCAAATCAAAAGCAGTCTATACCTTTGTCCTCTGTCTTCTGTCTTTTGTCCTCACTCCCAGCCCTCACACGAGGTCCTTCATCGTCTTGACTGGGAGGTCCTTCGCGGCGACCATCTTCATGGCCGGGCGCGCGGAGGCGTCGTAGGCGAATCCGTCCGGCCCGAGCGGCCACACGACAGGCGCCGTGTTGAGGATGGTGGCCTTGAAGCCCTGCATCGTCGCGCCCATGTTTCCGGTGTGCGAAGAGTTGCAGCCCTCGTTCTCGATCACGAACGGATACCTGTACCCCTTCGCCATGAGGTTCTGGAGGAACTTGGTCCAGTCGCAGGAGTCGCTGCCGCCGAAGCCGGGAAGGCGCGGCTCGTAGTTCATGCGCGCCCACTCGTTGGCGGCGATCGGGACGCCGGCCCTCTTGGCGAGGGCCGGGTCCACCACCTGCTCGGGGTAGAGGCGGCCCCAGTGGATGGCGTCGCTGGAGGTCGGGAAGTTGCGCGTGCCCTTGATGTGGATGCGGCGGAGGCGCTTGAAGTCCATGGCGTTGATGACGTCCGTGGGGTCGATGTGCTGCCAGATGTCGTGCGAGGGGTCGTACGTCTCGGCGAGCGCCTTCGAGGGCACAAGCGCGTACATGAGCTTGCGCGCGGCGAGGCATCCGGGCAGGTTGTTGTAGGCGTCGGGCGCGGTCGCCGGCTGCCAGCCCTCCATCGGGCAGTTCTCGAAGCAGAGCGTAACGCCCAGGTCCTCGGCGTACTTCGCAATCGGCGTGAAGACCTTCTGGAACTTCTCGAGGTTCTTCTCGAAGCCGCGGTCCTGGCGGCCGAGGATGTGGTCGTAGCCCACGAACGAGCCGCACACCACGTCGTTCGCGTCGCCACCCAGGAGGGCCGCGATGCGGATGAGCTTGAGGATGTGGTTCTGGTTGTTCACCTGCTGGGCAGGGTCGCCGCCGATGAGGTTGTCGTACGCGCCCACGGAGACCCTGAGGCCGGTGGCGTTGCAGCGGTCCACCACGCGCTTCGCCGCATCGAGGTCGAACGTCTCGTAGTCAAGGTGCGTGGCGGTGTGGTCCTTGCGGTCGGAGTCGCGGCGGAACACGCAGAGCTCCAGGCCCTGCGCGCCGACGGACTGCGCCCTCTTCAGGACGTCCTCGAAGGACTCGCCCGGGAAGGCGGAGGTCATCAGCCATATCTGGTTGTTCATGGGCTTTGGCGCGCCCGCGCCGAAGCCGGGCATCTCGGCGGCCTTGCCGCCCCTGACAGCGGACGCGGCTGCGAAGGCCGCGCCGAACTTGAAGAAGTCGCGTCTGTTCATTCTTTGTCTATCCTTTCATGGGATTGGAATGATGATACCATTTCCGCCGCCCGCCGTCCACATGAAAATCCGCCGAATTTACTTTCGGGTCCATGAGGTCGCATATCATGAAGAGAAGCGAGTCCACGTCGCACGACACGTCGCGGAGCATCCTGCGTGCGTTCCACTTCGCCTGCAAGAACTCCGTCCACGGCACCCCGCTCATCGCATTCTGCACCTCCTCGCTCGCGCATCCCGCCTCGCCCTGGCAGGCGCGGACATTCGGCACGTTCTCCCTCAGCCACCCCGCAAGCTCCAGCTCCGTCTCCGCGATCTTGTCGAGATTCAGGCTGTATCCATGGAACACCGCATAATCCAAATATTTTAACACCCTTTTCAGATTCAGGGGGAGTGAATCTGAAAACTTTTACCCAAAACCTGAAATATTCTCAATTCGCCGCCAAGACTCTAATAATCAGGCCCTTAGGACAATTAGGACAATAGGATTAGGACGACAGGGCAGAACACCTGTACAAGGCGATGGACGAGCTATTCATCTTTCATTGGCCGGTTCATCAATATCCTTATGGCCTCGGCCGCGGGGAAGTCTTCGTGGCAGATGCGGCAGACTATCTCCGTGATGGGCATCTCCACGCCATGCTCCC
>CAMOHV010000382.1 GCA_946615275.1 uncultured Verrucomicrobiota bacterium
TCCGGCAATCGGGGAGGACAAGCCGTAAGCCCGCCCCGCGAAATGTCCCATCTCGTATCAAAGTCTATCAAATCGTATCATCCTCGCGCAAAATTTTGATTTCGACTTGACGATTTGATTTAGTTCGCCATAGCGAGCGGCGCACGGTGCGTCCGCCGCGGAAGCCCCTTAGCGGGCGAAGGGAAAACGCTATGGCAGACGAAGCAACCGACACGACGGTGCAGGGCGGCGATCCGAGCCCTGCCGGGGATCCCACGCCCCCGGCGATCCAGGACGAGCACGCGGCGGACGCCGCGGCGCAGAACACGAGCGAGGGCGGGGACCCGAACCCCGATGCGAACGGCGCCGATTCCGAAGGCGCCAACGAGAAGGACCCGGACGCGCGCTGGCAGCGGCGCGTGGACAAGCTCACGGCCCGCGCAAAGGGGGCCGAGGAGGAGAACGCGAAGCTGCGCGAGGAGCTGGAGGGCTACAAGTCGGAGCGCGACAAGCGCGAGATGGAAGGCCTGAAGGGACTCCCCGTGATGCCGGAGGCGCTGACGGCGGACGAGCGGAAGGAGGTCAAGACCCTCCGCCCGCAGCTCGACGAAGCGAGCAGGGACGCGGACTACTGGTTCTCGCACGCCGAAGACGGTGTGACGCTCAAGGACGGACGAGAGTTCTCCGGGGCGCAATGCCGCGAGTTCGGCCGCATGAAGGAGAGGGAGGCGGCGAAGCTGGAGGCCCGGCTCGACGCGATCATGGATTCGGGCCGGGGTCGGCTCTCGCGCCTCCTGAAGAAGCACGGCGCGGAGCTCCTGGGCGACGACACCGCGGAACCCCCGAAGCTTCCCGCGGCGCCGAAAGCGCCCCCGAAAGCGCCCACGCCGAAACAGGCGCCCGAGCGGGCACCCGGCGGCGGCGCCGCCCCGAGCGCGAAGGACGGAGCGGGCTCGCCCCCGCCCGGAACCGGAACGCAGGAGCAGCTGGAGGCGGCGTTCGCCTTCCTGTAAACCCGCCGCGACACAAGCGCCGCGGCACAGAACAATCTGACCCAAAATGGCAGACATCAACGAACTCTACAACATCGGCCTCTCGGAGGACCGTCTCGCCAACGAGATGCCCGAGGTTGAGCGGATCGTCACCCTGGCGACCGCGAAGAAGTACCCGCTCGCCGCCGCGGCGCGCGAGGTCGGCAAGCCCGCGGATTCCGTCTTCCGCTGGGGCGCCTACAAGCGCCCGTCGAAGGCGACCCGCCCGGTCGTGGACGGCACCCGCACCGCTCCCAAGGAGTACGAGCAGGCCGAGCAGGTCTTCGGCCTCACCGAGGAAATGCGGCAGGACTGGAAGATCACGCGCCGGACGGAGGCGGTGAAGGACTACTTCAACGAGTCCAACCCCGCCTACCAGATGATGCGCGCCCTCGACAAGCTGCAGAACATGAAGGAGAACGCCTTCGGCTCGCTGCAGATCCCGAAGGTCGGCACCCGCACGCAGGGACAGCAGACCCGCGGACTCCTGGAGATGCTGGTCCCCTCGTCCGTCACCATCACCGGCGACACCTGGAACCCGATCCCGAACATCGTCAAGATGCAGGCGGGCGCGTACTCGAACAAGGCGCTTTCCGGCGCCGGCGCGTTCACGCTCGACGACTTCCGCACGATGCTCGCCGCGGTCGCGACGTACTACAAGGGCGATGTGAACCTGCTCGGCTTCGTGGGCCCGTCCCTCAAGTCGCTCCTCACGTCGTTCGTGTGGTACGATCAGGTCAACTCCGGCGTCAAGCCGCGCGTGATGAACTACCGCAACGGCGCGAAGGACGAGCCCGTCTCCATGTACGTCGATCTGTTCAAGACCGACTTCGGCGAGCTGCGCGTGATGACGGACTACTACCTGGCCGTCAACACCGCGACGGGCGAGGACTCGACCTTCACGGCCGGCGCGGGCGTCTTCATCGACCCGGGCCTCCTCTTCACCCGCACCCTCCAGCCGCTCCGCCACACGCCGAGCGACGACCAGGGCCAGGGCAAGGGCGGCTTCTACTCGATCGACGTCGGCCTCGGCTACCGCGCGCCCTCCAAGGCCGCGCTCATCCTGCCCGGCGCCGAGGCGACGATCACGCCGCCCTCGCCGGCCTCGATCGTCCCGGACTACAACGAGGAGTCCAGCTCGTCCGCGAGCTAGGCGCCTTCGCCTCCGCCGGGCGCACGCCGTAAATGAAGCGGTAGCGCCCGGCGGGGGCGACCCCTTTCTTCGGCGGGCAAGTATGCCCGCCCACAGCACGACCTAGACCGATGGACCTTCTCTACGTGGTAGGGCCCGATTCGGGCCACGGAAACCGCGAGCTGCGGTGGAGCCTGCGGAGCGTCGCCAAGTACGCCCGCGGGCTCGGGCGCGTCGTGGTGGCCGGCTACCCGCCGGACTGGCTGTCGGAGGAGGTCGTGCGCTTCCCCTTCCCGAACGCGGGCAAAGGGAAGCTCCGCAATCAGGCCCGGACTCTTCTCGCCGTGGTGTGCGCCGGAGTCATGGGCACCGGGGAGTTCGCATTCACGGACGACGACGTGTTCCTTTCCGCGCCGCTCGACCTGGATGCGCTCCCCTTCTTCTGTCGCTCCAACGCGATCCCGCCGCTCGACCGGCAGACGCAGGGGGGCGAGGTGTACCGGCAGCTGCTCGCCAACACGCGCGACGCGCTCGTGGAGAACGGATACCCCGCCGTGGAGGCGGTCGGCCACGCGATCCGGCGCCTGCGCGTGGCGGAGGCGCCGGAGGTGCAGGCGCTCTTCGACCGCGCGCCGGACCCCGGCATCGAGATGCAGGCCGCGTTCCAGAACGTGCGGGCCCGCCGCGAGCGCGTGGACTTCACGCACCGCGCAGACATCAAGATGCGCGCGTGGGACGAGGACGCCGTGAAGAGCGGGATGTTCTCCATCGGCGACCAGGCGTTCGACGACGGCCGCGTGCTGGAGTGGTTCGAGACGACCTTCGG
>CAMOHV010000383.1 GCA_946615275.1 uncultured Verrucomicrobiota bacterium
TCACGCGCCTCGTGCTGGCGGCAGTCCTCGGCGCGCTCATCGGCGCGGAGCGCGAATACCGCGCCAAGGTGGCCGGCACGCGCACGCACATGCTTGTCGCGGTTGGCGCGGCGTTGATGGTGATAGTCTCGCGCTGGGGCTTCGGCGGCGTTGGGGACCCTTCGCGCGTCGCAGCGCAGATCGTGAGCGGCATAGGCTTCATCGGCGCCGGCGCGATAATGGTGAACAAGCACGCCGTGCACGGCCTCACCACGGCGGCCGGCATCTGGGTGGCGGCGGGGATAGGCATGGCCGTCGCTTGCGGGCTGTACGGCCTAGCCGTCTCTGCGGTGGCGATTTCGCTCATAGGGCTGGAGGTCTTCGGCTGGTTCTTCCGCAACAGGCGCAGACTTCTCGCGGAGTCTGCGGCCGAGGACGAGGAGGAGAATGCGCTTCCTCCGGTGTCGATTGGGGCGGGCGGGATAGTGCTCGCCTCGGGTTCGCCGCGCCGCGCGAAGATATTGGATGATGCCGGCGTCAAGTTCACCGTAATGAAGACCGACGCGGCGGAGGTCTCCATCCCCGACGACCCCGAGGCTACCGTCAGGGCGAATGCCTCCGCGAAGCTCGCCGCCGCGCGCGAGGAGCTTGCGCGCCGTCCGCCGGCCGCGCCATGCGGCGGCGTCCTTGCGGCGGACACCATAGTCTGGTTCGACGGCCGCATCTACGGCAAGCCGCGCGACCTCGAGGAGGCGGCCAAGTTCCTGCGCGAGCTCTCGGGCCACACGCACACCGTCTTCACCGGTCTCGCCTTCGCCGGTGCCGACGGCGTGGTTCGCACGGCCGTCTCCCGCTCCGACGTCACCTTCCGCGAGCTCGACGAGGCGGCCATCGCCGAGTACATCGCGCGCGTGAAGCCCCTCGACCGCGCCGGCGCATACGACATCGACGAGTCCGGCAATCTCATCGTCGCCTCCTACACCGGTTCCTACGAGAACATCATGGGTCTTCCGCTCGAGCCGCTCGCCGAGTTCGGTGTCCTCGCGTGATTCCAGGGCGTGAAATTACCCCTTGCGCGGAGGCGGCGGATATGGCATAATCTAGGCATGAAAAAATTAATTCTCCTCGCCGCAGCGGCGTTTGCCGCCGGCCTTGCCTCCGCCGCCATCTCCCAAACGCGCCTCGCAGAGATAGAGGCGTCGCTTCCCGAGACGCCCCGCGCCGACGGCGCACCCGCCGCCGACCGCGCCAAGTGGACGCCGCTCGCCGCCACCAAGGACGGGCGCTCGGCCATCGCCACGGCCGCGCAGCTCCTCGCCAAGCCCGTCCCGGAGGTGCCGGACTCCGAATACCTCGAGTTCTCGCAGAACGGCAACCGCACGCACTACCAGAAGAGCCTCGGCCGCCTCACCGGCGGATTCACGAAACTCTACGTGGCGGAGTGCCTGGAATACAAGGGCCGATTCATCGCGAAGATCGTAGACTACGCCAACGCCATCTGCGCGCTAAAGAGCTGGACGCTCCCGGCCCACGACGGCAGCCTCTCGTGCTTCAAGGGCACTCCGCACATCGACCTTGGAAGCGCACACATCTCGCAGAGCTTCGCCTTCTGCCTCGCATGGCTCGGCGACGCCCTGCCCGCAGAGACGCGCGCGAAGATGTATTCGGAGCTTGACCGCCGCACGTTCCAGCCGTATCTTGCGCACGCGCGGGGGGAGAAGACATACCGGCAGCACTGGTGGTTCCACGGCGGCAACAACTGGAACAGCGTCTGCAACTGCTGCGTGGTGCGGACGGCCCTCGCCGTAATCCCCGACCGCCGCCTCAGGGCCGAGTTCGTCCTCCACGCCGAGGGCAGCGTGCCATACGCCATCGCCGGCTACACCGACGACGGCTACTGCTCCGAGGGCATGGGCTACTGGAACTACGGCTACGGCCACCACCTCATGATGGGACTCTCCGTCCGCGCGGCCACGGGCGGCAAGGTGGACATGTTCTCCAACCCCAAGACGAAAGAGGTGATGAAATACGCCTACGGCTACCAGCTTGAGCCAGGGCGTTCGCCGCACTTCGCGGACGGCGGCGGCAACCCGAGCCCCGTGTTGCTCGCGCTCGGACGGCAGATATGGCCCGATCTGGTGTCATCCTTCGCGTTGAAGTCCGCAGTGTTCAACGCGGATCCGGCTTCCTTCTCCCTGCGCGCTTTCGGGCAGGAGCCCGCCCCCGTCGCGCCCACGATGGACGTCCTCCCCGCGCGCACCTGGTTCAAGGACGCGCAGGTGCTCATCTCGCGCAATGTTCGCGAGGACAGGGACCTCAAGCTGAGCATAGCCTTCAAGGGCGGGCACAACGCCGAGCTCCACAACCACAACGACGTTGGGTCGTACTATCTGATGATGGATGGCTGCGAGATGTCCGGCGACCCAGGCGGCGAAGTGTACACGCGCCGCACATTCTCCAAGGACCGCTATGTCTCGAAGGTGCTCAACTCCTACGGGCATCCCGTGCCGGTGGTGGGCGGCAAGCTGCAGAAGACCGGCCGCGCCGCCGCCGCGAAGGTACTTGAGACGCGCTTCTCCGACGCAGAGGACTCCATCACCATCGACTTCACCTCCGCGTACGACGTCCCCGCGCTCAAGTCCCTCGTGCGCACGATGGCGTTCAACCGCGAGAAGAACACGGTGACGATAACCGACAAGGCTGCGTTCAGCGAGCCCACCACCTTCGAGGTGCCCGTGATCACCTACCGCAAATGGGCGAAGGACGCGGACAAGATGCACTTCAGCTTCAACAAGGAGAAGGGCAAGCGCACTTTGGGGCTTGACGTCACGGCTTCCGCGCCAGTCGAGTTCAAGAGCGAGAAGATCGAGAATCCGGACAAGCCTTCGCCCGAAAGGCTGGCGTTCTCATTCGCGCAGCCAGTCGTGGAGGCGACCATCAGCGCAGTGTTCAGCGCAGGGGAGTGACGAAT
>CAMOHV010000384.1 GCA_946615275.1 uncultured Verrucomicrobiota bacterium
TCACGCCGTATTCGCCGCCCTGGAAGTTGATCGTCTTCGCGAAGGTGGGCACCATGCCGGTGAGGCGGCCCAGCTCCGCCGCCTCGTCGATGCCCTTCGAGCGGATTGTGCGGCAGTCGATCTCCTGGAGGGCGGCGAAACGCGGACGCGAGCGGTTCACCACGGCGGCGACGCGCGGGACGTCCAGGACCTTGTCCATGCCCTCGCAGTGGCGCACGTTGTAGCTCATGATCCTGAAGCCGCCGGGGGCCTTTCCATCACCCCTCTTGGACTCGCCGCGTGAATCGACCGCCGTCTCACGCCAGGGCGTGACAATCTCGCCGTCTACATCGAAGCCAGACGGCGAAAGAGCGTACACCAGCGAGTATGCGTTCGCGGCGCGCGTGGCGCGCCACGCCTTCGGGAAGCCGGGCGCCGAGCCCTTCTCCGCGATCGCCACCTCCACGCCCTTCGCGAGGCGCCATGCGCTTCCATCGCCGTTCACGCGGCGGCGTCCCGTGCCGGGTATGCGCCAGCGCCAGGAAACGCGGTCGGGATACGCGCGTACATCAAGATGCGCAACTACGGCGCCGGTAACGAGGTCGGCGAGCGGAATGGACGCGCCCGCGAAGTCCAGGCCGTCGGCGCGGACGGCGGCGCCGGGGACAACAAGCCGGCCGTAGTCGCGTCCGTCCGCCGTGAAGCCCAAAGGCGACGAGAGGACGACCGGCGCGCCATCCTTTTCCAGATGCCACGAAAGACGCCCTGCGCCGTCGAGCGCGAACTCCGCGGAGAGACGTCCGCCGGGCGATTCAAGGCGCAGCGATTTGGCGTCGGAGAGCCTGACAGGCTGCGCGCGGGGCGTCTTCACGAGCGTCATGCGGTTCGTCACCGAGAGGGCAGTCTTGTTGAAGTCATAGTCGATCTTGCAGTCAACCACGACGTTGCCGTTGAATGTGTTCATCCAGGGCAGGTTGGGATGGTCATCCACCATCTTGGACGCTGCGGGATAGAAGACCGCCCAGGGATACGCGCGGTAGTCGAATGGCTTGAGCATGCTGTGCCACCAGGAATTGCCATCGTGCGCCTCCGTGTAAAGCTTCCACGTGTCGCCGCGCGAGTCCAGGTGCAGCGCATTCAGGCAGTTCGTGACGTAGTTGTTCGCGACGATGTTCCCGTTGCCGCCGCCGATGAAGACGCCGTATCCACTGCCGGAGAATTCATTGCCGATGATGGCGTCGCCGCAGTCGCAGTCGTCGAGATACACGCCCATGCGGTACGCGGCCATCTCCGAGCCCACGCCCAGCTCGCGAATGACGTTCCCGAAGACCACGTTGCCCCAGCTGCTGGCGTCACGGCCGGAGTAGATGGCGGCGGAGTCGCCGGCCTCGAGGACCACGCGCTCGAACACGTTGTCCGCGATGAGATGCTCGTTGCCATAATACCAAAGCGCGATGTAAGGACCATCGTGGAACCGGCAGGAGCTTATCGCGCTGCCGCAGCCGTACAGATGCACCGCCGGGGCGAATGTGCGCTTGAACGTGCCGTAAAAGCCGATGTCTGTGCGCGCAAGAAGGTTTTGCGAAGGCAGGAGCGCGGAACGGTTGCCGCCGTCGATGGAGACCGCCGTGCCGCCGGTGTTCCAGATGCGGCAGTCCACCACGCTGCACCGCTCGCCCCTGATCCTGACCGCCGGACCGGCGAGGTTGGAGAAATTGCATCCTCTCACCTCCACGTCTGCGCACTTCACCATGTCTAACGCCGGGTTGCCCGGTGCATGGGAGTATTCGAAGTCGAGGTTCTCGAAGCGCACGTGACGCACGCCGTCAAGGAGCTTCACGAGCGAATCGTCGAACGACGCCAGGACAAGCTCCTCGCCGTCCTTCGCGGGGTCGGGCATGTAGAACAGCTTCTTCGCCTTGCGGTCCAGGAACCATTCGCCGGGGGCATCCAGCTCAGAGAGGACGTTCACGGCGTAGAAGCGCCTTCCCTTCAACCCCCATGTGCCCCCTCCAACTCCGAAAGGCTTGCTCCCGGCGAATGAGACCACGTTGGAGACAAGGTCGATGGACTTCACGCGGCAGTAGGCGTCGGCCCAGTCATGCTTCCAGTAGCCCATCATCCAAAGTCCCTTCGACACGTCCCACCTCTTCGTGCGGTCGCCGACGAACTGGAACGAGCCGGGCCCCTTGAGCCCCTTGTCCACCGCATTTGTGAAGACGGCCCACCCCGCGTTCGGCCAGCGCGCGAGCGGCAGCGGCGCGCCGCCGGAATAGAGCCACGGCCCAGTCGGCACGCTCCCGAAAACGTCAGGCCATTCCTTCGCAGGCGAGATGAGGAACTTCGAGACGTCCGCCACGCACGTCCCCGGCGGCAGCCCCGCGGCCGGCGCGAACGACGAGCGCGGAACGACCTTCCCACCGCGCAGTCTCACGGTCCCGGGCCTCTCGGCCTTGTAGACGACCACGCCCTTGGCTGAGTTTCCACTGTCCCACGAGCCCAGCTCGAAACGGTTGGCGATGGTGTACACGCCCGGCTCCAGGATTACCGTCGCCGGCTCGTCCGCACCAAGCGTCCCCGCCTTGCGCGCGTCCCGAATCGCCTGCCTGCCCTTTTCAAGCGGATCGCCCGGCTTGAGATGGACGGTCAGAGGGTCCGCCGACGCCAGCGCGGCCACGATGCATGCCGCAATGCATGAAATGTGTTTCATAGGGATGTTCCTTCCTATCATCAAAACACCATCATCACAGGAACGACGACTGCTCCAAGTCGTCCATCGGGCCGCCGATCATGTCTGCCGGCGGAATCGCATCAGGAAGCTCCGGCACATCCTGCGCGGTGGCCATGTCGGCCTCGGCAGTCTCGGCGTCAGTCTGCGCCACGTCACGCTGGTTCTGGGGACGGTCCCCGAAACGCGTGCCCTCCTTGTAGAAGTTGAGGTCCACCTCGCCCGTCTCGCCGTTGCGGT
>CAMOHV010000385.1 GCA_946615275.1 uncultured Verrucomicrobiota bacterium
GAACACATGGGGTCAGACCCCATCCGAGCGCTTTAAATCTAAATGCCGAAGGCCAATTTAACCATTTAAAGGGCGCAGCCCGATTTAACCATTTAAAGGCCGAAGGCCAATTTAAAGGCGGCGAAGCCGCCGACTTCACTCGAGCGCCGGTTCGATGACCTGGCCCTCCAGCTGCTCCTGAGCCTGGAAGTCGTGCGAGAGGTATGACCCCTGCGAGTCCATGAAGAGGATGAGCCTGCGCCACTCCTCCGGCGAGAGCTCCACGCCGTGATGCCCCTTCCTGAGCATCGCGTAGAGCCGGGAGCCGCGCGCGCCCACCTTCCCCGGCTCGGAATAGGCCTTCACGAAGGCGTCGGCCTGCCGCCCCCTCCTGTACCATTCCCGCCCCTTGTACACCGATGTGTAGTATTGGTACGCGCCGATGGCCGTGAGCTCCACGAACGACGTGTGGAAGCCGAACGGATTGAGCGAGAGGTTCCCCCTTCGCAGGTCGGGCATCCCCGCCTTGCGCTTCTCGCCATGGCAGGAGATGCACTTGGCGTCCAGCACGGGCTGGACGAGGCGAGGGTAGTTGAACGGCTTGGAGCCCGGAACCTCGGGAGTGATCGCGCTGGGCGGGCGCTTCATCGCGAGGGGCGTCTTCTGCGCCTCGTTCTGCTGGATGGCGGCGGGGCGGCGCTCGTGGCAGCCGTTGCAGGAGAGAAGCTCGCCGGGGGCGGTGTAGGTGTCGGAGCGCATGGTCTGCACGGCGCAGCCGTCGGCGTCGAGCGCCTGGAAGTAGATCGGCACGTTCACGGGCACGCTGAAGAACGCGCTGCCGTCCTTCTCCACGGGCACGGTGCCGAGGCACTGGCGGCCCGGATGCTGGTCCGTAGCGCCAAGGCGCGGGATCGCCACCATCGGCATCAGCTTGGGCAGCACCTGCCACACCCTGAGCGACTTCACCTCGACGCCCTCGGGGAACGGATAGCGCGAGTTGTACACGTTCACGAGCGCGACCGTCGCCTCCTTCGGCAGCTCCTCCGGTGCGATGCGCGGCGGCATCGACCCGTCGGGCCTCCTCGGCCGCCCAACGAGCGTCTTGTGCGGGATCACCGGCGGACGCCGCCGCGCCGCGAGCGGCATCGGGTCCAGGCACGATATGAGCGGATGCGCGAACACCTCCACCTTGTTGCCGAACACGTCCACCAGCGTTATCGCGTATTTGCGGCGCTGCGGGTCGAAGCCGTCGTTCGCCGAGGCGGAGCTCGCGTACTGGCAGTTCGCGTCGCCGTCGTACACACAGAGGAAGTACTTCTCCGAGAGCGGCCACGCCGTGGCGTAGGAGCCGGAATGGTGGTACACCGTGTTGTGCGCCTCCGACTCCGGGAATAGCTGCTCCGGCGTGATGCGCTTCACCTGCGCCATCTCGTCGTCGTCGGGGACGGACGGGTCTATCAGCACGAGCGAGCCGCGCGCGAGCGTGTGGTGCCCCGCGGCCGTCGCCACGTACTTGCGCGAGCCGGGTATGGCGCGGATGGAGTGCGTCGCGTGCGGGCCGATCCATTCGCTGATGCGCGTGTTGCCGTTCAGGTCGCGAGGGTCGCGCCCGTCGGGATATGCGATCCAGCCGTGGTGGGCCTGGTTGAATCCGCGGTCCACGTAGTCCCAGCGGGTGTAGACGATCATGCCGTTGTTGTCCACGCTCGGCTCGAACTCGTTCGTCTCGTGCGGGCTTAGGCACACGATGTCGGAGCCGTCGGGGAACATCGAGTGGAGCGTGTACGTGGGCACCTCGCGGCGGTGGCAGCGCCCGTATCCGCCGCGGCGCTCGCTCACGAACGCGACGCGCCCGTTCGGGAGCCAGCAGGGGAAGAGGTCGTTGACGCTGCCGGACGTGATCTGCTCGAGGCCCGAGCCGTCGGCCCGGCACTTGAAGACGTGGAAGACCGTGTCGTCGTTCCACTTTCGTATCTCCGGCTTGGCACGGGTGGCGCAGAAGAGAATGTCCCTGCCGTCCCACGAGACGTCCGGCGACAGGAACCCGTGCAGACGCTCGGTGTCCCACCCCGCCTCGTCCACGAGCTTGCGCCCCTTCCACGGTCCCTTCTCCACGACGCGGCCCTTGAGGAGATTGACGAGCTTCGGGCTCTCACCGAAAGGGTCCTCCAGGACGTACAGTCCGTCGCCATGAGTGGACTCCTTGGAGCGCGCGTGGAAGCCGAAGAACTGGTCGCAGATGTGCGTGCCCCAGTTGTACTCCTGGGTGGGGAACGCCTCGCGCGTGATGAAGAGCAGCTTCTCGACCGATGCGAGGAGCGGGTTGCGGAACGCGATCGCCTTCCTGATGCGCAGGAGGCGGGTGAAGACGGCGAAGCGGGCGTCCTCGTCCTCGGGGGCGGCGGCGGACGCCGCGGCTGCGATCTCGTCGAGCGCCTTCCCCTCCTTCGAGAGATCCACCTGCCCCGAGAGGTCGGCGTAGAGCGCCCTGGTGCGGCGGAGCATGACGTCCAGCGGGTCGCGGTCTCCCTTGAGGATCAGCGCCTCCCTGTTCGCGACCTCGGCCTCGGGCGGCTGGAACGTGGTGAATCGCACCACCGCGTCGCGTCGCGGGAGCGGACGCGCCTTGTCGTGCATCTCGATGTCGCGCGCGATGAGCCGCCAGGTCTTGGCTATCTCCTCGCGCGGAACGGCGCGTCCGGCCGACGGCGCGGTGGCGGATTGCGCGGCGGCGAGCAGAGCCGCCGCGAAGGTGGTGAGCAACGCTGTCTTTTCCATGCGGCTATTTTACCATTTCCCCCCGCCGGAGGGAAGCGGCAAATGCCGATCAGAACCCCATGGGGCGTAATTCACCGTCGAGCCTTCTGATGATTGGAAACAACTATTCAAAACAACTTGCCAAGTTGTTTTTACCAGTTGTTCTGGTTGTTTCCTATCTCAAAACGCATGGGTGAAAAACGCCCA
>CAMOHV010000386.1 GCA_946615275.1 uncultured Verrucomicrobiota bacterium
TTCGAGGGAATGACCCTCAGCACCGCTCCGGGCGCAAGGTCGAAGACGCCAAGCTCGTTCCACTCCCCCATCCGCAGCGCCGGGTCGGCGGCCGCCTCCGTCGCCGCGCCGCCCGAGAAAACCTCGTACACTGTGCGCATCGGGCGCTTCGCGTTCCAATGGTACGGAACGTTGAAATAGATACGATACCTTCCGGCCTTCTCCACCGGAAGAGGATACACGGCCTGCCCGGACTTCTGCGAGCCGTAGTGCGCCTTGTCGCCGATCTGGTCGCCGTTGTTGCAGAAGCTCTGCCACCAGCCGGGGCCGAACGTGACGCCGTCGGATTCGTCGTCCACATACCTCCAGTCCGCCTTCGCGGGATCTGGATTGCCGGGCCAGTCACCGCCGATCCTGCGCTGCAGCTCGTGGACGTGCCCCCCTTCCCAGACGGCGCGCGGACGGCACGAGAGCCTCGTGCAGATCGCCGCCGCCTCGCCCACCGCCACGCCCGTCTGCGCCAGCGTGTTGATGACGCGCGGCGAGCCCAGGCCCACATGCGTCGCGCTCAGGCAGCGCCCGGCCATGAAGAGATTCGGCACGTTGCGGGAATATAGCGAGCGGTAGGGTATCCAGTACCGCCCGAAATGCGGCTGGCGGCAGGTGGTGAGGAAATCGACGCCGTTCGTGAAGTCGTCGTAGTGGAGATCCACCGACCACGAGCCCGTGGCCACGGCGTCCGGGAACGGGCGCTTCTCCGCGACGTCCTTCTCGGAAAGCACCCAGTCGCCCATCAGGCGGCGGCTTTCGCGCTTGCCGAGCAGATACGGGCAGAACTGGAGAACGCGGCGGGAGTTGGCCGGATTGCGCTTCGCGCGCGAGAACGCACCGTAGATGGCCAGGAAGAGTCGGTCGCGTATCTCCTCGCCCTCGCGGATCATGTCGCGGTGGATGCCGTACTCCCAGTTCCACTCACCGTTCAGGGCCGTGACGCCCTGCGCGTGCGGCTCGGCCCAGGGGGCGGAGAAAGGCATGTCGGCGTTGGCCTCGACGCTGGTCCACATGAGCGACGCGCCGAGCGTGTCGCCGTCGGCCTTCTCGGGGGCCATCGACTCGTCGTATTCCCCCCTCGCCTCGCGGCCCATGCGGAAGTCGGCGCCGGACCAGGCGCCGACCCAGCCGTCGCCGGTGGCGTCGCAGAACAATGGGGCGCGGAAGCGCACAGCCGCGTTGCGCCGAAGGTCCAGGGCCTTGACGGCGGCGATGGCGCCGTCATCCGCCTTCTCCACTCCGAAGGCGCGGTGGGAGAGGAAGACGACGAGGTTCGTCTCGTCGGCGCAGATGCGTTCGCGCGTGCGGTCTGAGAGGGCGGCCATGCCGTTGCGGTTCATGAACCTGCCGCGCAGCTCCCTCACGAGCGGATGGCGCGCCTCTCCGCCGCACCACACGCGAATCTCGGCGGAGGCGTTGCCGCCGAGAACGGGGCGGTCCTGCACGAGCGCGGTCTTCACGCCGGCGCGCGCGGCGGCGACGGCCGCCGCCACGCCGGGGAGCCCGCCGCCCACCACCACGAAGTCAAAATGGTGCGTATCGGCCACGGGCAGAGCCTCGGGCGAGAGCGCGCCCTTCGGCGGCGGCTCGTCTGGCGCGGAAAGGACAACGCCCGCGCAGCGGCCGTCGAAGCCGGTCTTGTCGCTTAGCGCGATCTCCGCCGTGCCGGCGGGCAGCTCCACGACGCCGCCGTCCTCCCACGCCCACTCGCGCGGACCTTCGCCGAAGGTCTTCGCGAGGGGGCGTCCGTCCACGGAGACGCCGAAGCGGCCCGGCGCGCCGTCCGCCCAGTTCCTGGCGCGCACCCATACGCGCCACCTGCCGGGGACGGGGAGTCTCACGCAAGCCCTGGCGTCCATGACGCGCACTCCAAGTCCGTGCGCGAGAAGATACGGCGAGCCCATCACGTCCATGAACTGCGCGTCGAGCGCCCAGCCGCCTGCGTCGAAGCTCTGCGGAGGGACGTCGATGCGGCGCGGCGCGGCAAACTCGTTCAGCGCCGGGTTGAGGCGGCCGAGCTGGTCGACGAGCACGTTGAACGTCACCATCCTTCCGGCGGCGGTGTGGATGCGAACATAGTCGCGCAGCGTCTCGGGAGAATACCTAAGCGGGACGAATCCACCGTTCGTCTTCGCGAGCCCGCCGGAGAACACCCAAGCGGGCGAGTCGACGCACATCCAGCGGTGGTCCACGAGGCCGGGCGGCGCGGGCGTGAACGCCTGGTCCTTGTCGCGGGCCTCGCCGGCGAGGTAGTCCGCGCCCGGAGCATACTGGAAGTGCTGGCCGATGCCGGCGTTGATGGCCACAGCCCCGCCGGGGTTGCCGCTTCGCGCGGCGGCGATGAGCCGCGCCCACGGAAAGCGCCACTCGCCCTTGCAGGCGCGGTGAGGGCCGGAGGTGTCGACGGAGTATGGGCTGTCGAACCACCACGCCGAGATGCCCTTCCCGTAGCGGCGGGAGAGATCGGAGACTATGGCGCAGTAGTTGGACGCGAAAGTCTCCATGCTTCCCGTGCCGTCGTTGTCGCATGGGCAGGCGCACTTCGTCTTCCACGCCTTGACGAGGCCGTTCTTGTCGTTGCCGTTGCAGGAATGGTTGTAGTAGGCGATGAAGCGGATGCCGCGCCGCCCGAGGGCAGCGATCAGCTCGCCCACGAGGTCGCGCTTCGTGGTGCGGCCCGGGTCTATCGCGTCGAGCGCGGCGTTGGGGCACGGCATCTTCTGGAGGCCGTGGGCGATCGTGAAGATGCAGTGGCGGGCGCCGACGGACTCCAGCGCGTCCGCGAAGCGCTCCACGTCGAAGCGGTCCACTGCCTCCTCGAACGGGATCTGCGACCCGTCCTCGAGCGCGCACTGCGCCGTCCAGTGCACGCTCAGGCCGAAGCTTCCGCGCATCCACTCCGCGCGCCCCGC
>CAMOHV010000387.1 GCA_946615275.1 uncultured Verrucomicrobiota bacterium
CGCTCGGCCTCTACAAGGGCAACATCTTCTTCGAGTCCCTCAAGGGCCTCAAGGCGACGATCTACAACGAGGCCGACTCCTCGATGGAGGCCTCCAACGGGCTCAACCCGCATTCGTCGCAGGGCTTCGCGGAGATACAGTCCGTCGAGGCCAAGATGCTCGCCAAGTCCGGCCAGATAACGGCGCGCTGACATGAAGCTGCCCGCCCTCCTCGCGCTTGCCCTTTCGGGGGCCTCGGCGGCCTTCGCCGCCGACCCCTACATCGCCTACATCTATCCAGCCGGCATCCAGGCGGGCGCCACCAACAGGTTCGTGGTGGGCGGGCAGTACTTGGGCGGACAGCTTGCAGGCGCGGTCTCCGGCGGCGGCGTGGAGGTCCTCTCCGTCGACGTCGTCCCGGGGTTTTCCCCGCCCGGCACGGGCGGGCAGCGGCAGCACCTCAAGAATTGGCTCGACGGCATCGCCAAGGGCGTGCGGAAGGAGCCGCCGCTCCCCAAGGACCCGCACATCACCGAATGGCGCGAGTGCCCGTGGTGGCGCAGGCTCGGCGAGCTTGACGCGCTGCAGATCTCGCTCGTCGAGCGCGACCTCTTCATCCCGAAGAACGCGCTGCAGATGTCGCCGTCGCTCCGCCAGAAGGTGATAGTGACCGTCTATGCGGAGCCGGACGCCCGGCCCGGCCTGCGCGACCTGGTTCTCTACAGCGCCTCCGCCGCGAGCGCGCCGCACCCCATCTACGTCACCGCCGCGCCGCACGTCGAGGAGCCCCTCTACGTGCCTCCGCACCGCCGGACAGGCAAGCCGCTCCCCATGCGCATCGAGGCTAAGCCGCCGTTCATCGTCGACGGGCAGATAATGCCCGGCGAGACCGACCGCTACTCCTTGCTCCTCGCCAAGGGCGAGCGTCTGCGCTTCACGCTTGTCGCGCGCGAGCTGCTGCCCTACATCGGCGACGCCGTGCCGGGGTTCTTCAACGCCGTCCTGCGCCTCGTGGGGCCCAACGGCGAGGAGGTGGCCTTCGCCGACGACAACTCCTTCCGCCCCGACCCGATCCTCGAGGCGGAGGCCCCCTCGTCCGGAGACTATGTCCTGGAGGTGCGCGACAACCTCTTCCGCGGCCGCGAGGACTTCGTGTACATGGTGAAGTGCGAGGCGGTCCCGCCGGCCCCGATTCCCGATTCCAGATCCACGATCCTCGATTCGCCGGCTGGCGAGGCCTCCGCCGCCCCGGCGGAGCCGTCCAAGCCCGCCAAGGTGGAAAGATATGCGGACGAATTCGTCGCGAGCGGCGTGGTGGCGGCCCCCGGCGGCTCTGAATACGAGTTTGAGGTGGCGAAGCCCTGCACGCGCGTCATAGAGGTGGAGGCGCGGGCGAAAGGTTCGCCGCTCGACCCGGTGGTCTCGCTCTACTCCGTCCCCTCCGGCTGGTGGCCGTTTTCGGGGGAGAGACTGCTGCAGACGTGGGACGACAAGACGAACGCGGTGTTCATCGGCTCAATCGCGCAGTCCGAATGCGACCCCGTCGGCTGCTACAGCTTCACGAAGGCCGGTAGATACAGGATCAGGGTTGCAGACCGCGTGCGGTCGTGCGGCGGCGACTACTTCTACACGCTCACTGTGCGGGAGCCTACGCCGGATTTCACGGTCTACTGCAGCCGGTCCGCCTTCCCCATCCGAGACGGCATACGTACCAAGGCGACGATCAAGGTCGAGAGGCGCGACGGCTTCGGCGGCGAGGTGAAGCTCGTCGACACGCCGGAGCTGCGCTTCGAGAACGGCACGATTCCGGCGGGGTCGAACGAGGTCTCCGTCGTGGCAGTGGGACGCTCGAAGAAGCCTGGGTTCCATGACGCCGACATCTTCGCGGAGGGTGCCGCTGGCGGCCATGCGCTTCGCCGCCGCGTTGTGCCCTGCGACGAGGTGCAGCAGGCGTTCGCCTGGGCGCATCTCCTCCCTGCCGAGACGTTCCGATTCGCGTATGCGCTTTGGAAGCCGGCGCCTCCCCGCGAGCGTGGATGGCCCGAGATGCCGGACAAGCTCTACGCCGACATCCGCCGCGGGACGAACGCCGTCGCGGACGTCTCTTGCGCCGCCTCGTCCGAGCAGATCGCCGAGGCCGTCTCCAGGCGCCGCCTCCGCGGCCGCCGTCTCGTGCGCGCCGGGGCCCACTCTCTTCCTTCGCGCCGGCGCATGAACGAGCTCCTCCTCGCGGGCGTCACCGAGTTCGACGCCCCCGGCGACATCCCTTTCCAGGATGCATACGCCCGCCGCCTCATGGGCGTCGCGCAGAACGCGATTCCGGACAACGACGTGCTCGTCTTCGCCCCCACCACCTCGATCTCCAGGGCACATGCCGAGCAGCAGCGCCTCCTGAATGACGGCTGGTGCGCCGACATCCTTCCGGAGGATCGTCTCGACGCGCTGAACAACTGGTCTATGGCCTACCGCGTCGTCTTCGTGCCCAGCGCGCTGGGAATAAGCTCCAACCAGATGGACAGGCTTGTCTCGAAGATCGGCGACCTCGGCTGGCAGGTGGTGTTCGAGGACAGGATGCCCCCCGGGATGTCCGGCAAATCCGGCTTCAAGAAGCGCGGCCCGAGCCGCGTGATGCAGCTCCCCAAGCGCGGGCGGGTGATAGTTGGGCCGCGCAAAGACGCCCTGACGCGCGCGGGGGCTCGGCGCGAGCCGTTCACGCCGTACCAGAGCCTGCGCTGCTCGCGCTGGAAGGACGGCCCTGAGACGGTGTATTTCATCGTGAACGTCGGCAATGTGAAGGTGGAGCGCAGTCTGAAGCCCTCGTCGCGCACGACGCGGGCGCTGGTCATGGATCCGGTCAAGGGCTCGATCGCGTCTGCGAATGTGGAGCGCGGCGAGGTGACGTTCTCGATCGAGCCGGGGGCGGCGATCTGGCTGCGCGTCTATCCTTGGGAGCTGCCGAAG
>CAMOHV010000388.1 GCA_946615275.1 uncultured Verrucomicrobiota bacterium
GGAGCGGGCGAGAGAGGCGAAGCGAGAGCTGGCTAGGCGCGCAAACGCCGCCGAGGCCGCATGGCGAAGCGGATGCGGCGCATTACATCGTCCGGCATCCGCAGGTTCACCGCCTCGCGCTCCTGAGCGCCGGGTCGAGCGCGTCGCGCAGGGCGTCGGCAAGATGGTTGAACACCAGCACCAGCACGAATATCGCCATCGTCACGGCCGTCATCTCCCACCACACCCCCTGCCAGAGCCTGAGGCGCGCGTTGTTGATCATTATCCCCCAGCTCGGCTCGCCCTGCACGCCTATTCCAAGGAACGAGATGAACACCTCCGTCGCGACCGCCGACGGGAATCTTATCGAGAACTGTATCAGGATTATGTGCGCCACGTTCGGCAGGATGTGCCTGAGCATTATCCTCAGGTGCGAGTAGCCGAGGACGCGCGCCGCCTGCACGTATGCGCGGTCGCGGTGCTTCATCACCTCCGCGCGTATCGTGCGGCACACGCCCACCCACGTCGTGAGGCCTATCCCCAGATAGATGCCGAGAAGACCCTGCCCCACCACCATCGAGATCGCGAGGATGAAGAGCAGCCCCGGCATCGAGGCCACCGTGGCGCACAGCCACACCACAAGCGAGTCCACCTTGCCGCCGAAGTACCCGCCCAGAAGCCCCAGCAGCACGCCGAGCGGTATCGCTATGAGCGAGGTCATGATTCCCACGTGGAACGCGATGCGCGCGCCCTGCACGAGGCGCGCGCCGACGTCGCGCCCCAGGTTGTCCGTCCCCAGCGGATGCGCGAGCGACGGCGGCTTGTAACGCAGCTCCTCGTGCACCACGTTGTACGACGGCGTAACGTCGCGCGCCTTCGCCACGCGATACTGCACCTCGCCGTACAACGCCACCGCGAAGTACGCCGCTATCACCGCGAGCGAAATGCGCGCCCCCCAGCCAAGCCTTCTCCAGAGCTTCCTCATCTGCCGCCCTCCGCGCGAAGCCAGCCCTTGGAGGCCGCGAAGTCCATGTAGCGCTGCCAGTCGTAGTCCGTCTGGTCGTGCGGCCCGATGCGCATGTGGTAGGCGACGGACCCCTGGTGGAGCGGCTTGGCTGGCGGCGGGAAGCCGTCCGGCGCCACAAGCCCCCTCTTCCCGGCGCGCTCCCATGCGGGCGAGGCGAGCCTGCACGACTCGAACTCGCCGAACTGCCCCGCCCAGGCGTCCTCCGACGCGCTCGTCACGTACGCGAGGCGCGGCGCCACGAGCGCGACCAGCTCGTGCATGTCGAAAGGCGCCTCGTCGTCGCGTCCCTCGAATGAATAGTAGGATTTGGCGAACCAGTGCGGAAAGCATTTCCTCAAGTGGTCGATGTGCTCGGAGCGCGGCAGGTCGACTCGCTGGAGCTTCGCCCCGCCGCAGCCGGAGCAGCACGAGATCGTGAGCGCGAAGCGCTCGTCGCTCGCGCCCGCCCAGAGCGCAGTCTTGCCGCACCTCGAAAGGCCCACCACCGCCACCTTGCCAGCGTCGAGCTCGCCCTGCGTCTCGATCCAGTCCATCACGCGGCTCGCCCCCCACGCCCACGCCGAGATCGCCCCCCAGCTCGTCGCGGTGCGCGCGTCGCCGCGCGGCCCGAACACCGCCCACACTCCGTTCGTCATCGGCTTGCCCTCGTCATGGTCGAACGCGCAGTCGTCGTTCTTGTACGATATCCCCGCGAAGCCGCGCTGCAGAAGCGCCTTCACCGGCATCCTGTGCGGACGCCCCGGCGAGACGCGCTCGTATATCGTGTCCGGATCGTGCGGCGCCACAAGCAGAAACGACGGATGCCTCCCCGGCTTCTTCGGTATGTACGCCGTGAACCGCACGTCCGCCGTCTTCCCCTTCCCGTCGCCGAACGTCATCTTCATCCGGCGGCGCACGCCCAGGCCGCCGAACACGTCCTCGTCAGGCGAAAGCTGCGTGAAAGTCTCCACCGGCGGCCTCTCCACCGTCCGCACGCCGAACACGTTCTCCTCGAAGAGCCGCTTGAGGGCGGCGCGGTCTAACGGTATCTCAGGCACCGGCTTCGACACGATCGGCTCCACCGAAAGCTCGAACCCCTCCGGGCGGCAGAACTCGACCAGCCCGTCCCTGAGCTTCTCGAGCCGCGCCTTCTCCGCGTCGCGCTTCGGATACAGCTCCTTGAACCTCTTCACCTCGCCGCCGTAGTAGCGGTAGTAGTGCCCGCCCGCATGGTTCGCCCTGCGAAGCTCCTCCACCCACTCGTCGAGCTTCGCGAACGCGCTCGCCTGATCGTTGATGTCACCTCCGCGCTTCATGATCTGCACATACCCCTGCGGGAGCCCGCGCAGACCGCCGGCGAGCCTCTTGAAGTCCGCCGCGAGCCTGAGCCCCTCTTTCGCCTTCCGCTGCGACGGCGTGTCGCATGTCGCGATGTTCACGCCCCCCGCAAGTTCCGCGGCGGAGTGGACGCCTATCTCCACGCCTGCCGCCATCAGCCTGTACGTCCCCTTCGGAAGGTTGCGGATGCGCACGACCTCGCGGTTCAAGGACGCGGTGAGCGGATAGACCTTGTCCACCGTCGCGTAGTGCTTCCCCGCCGGCAGCGGAAGCGCCGCCGGCGTGTAGGCGAACTTGCGCGCGCCCCCCGCCGCGTCGAACGCCGCCTCGCCCACGATCGGCGAGAACCCGGACGCCTTGAGGATGAGCGCCGCCATGAGAAGATGCCCGTCTTCGTGCGGATGCACGCGGTCGGCGAGGAACTTTATCTCGGGGTTGTCCCGCAGGATCGGAGTGAGCGAATCGTAGAGGTCGATAAAGTCCGTCCCCTCCTCCGCCGCGAGCTGGCGCGTGGCCAGCGCGAGCGAGAATATCCCCGGATCGTTCACTCCGGGCACCGCCTTCTTCTCGATCAGCTGAGAATACTGGTCGTACGGCGTGGAGGTCATCAGCGTCA
>CAMOHV010000389.1 GCA_946615275.1 uncultured Verrucomicrobiota bacterium
CTGCGCGAGAAGAACTACATGAAAATCCTGTCCATGGCCCCGGAAGTGGTCTGAGGACTCTGGACTGAAGGAGACAACAATCATGTCTATTGCTCGCATACGCAAGGGCGACGTCGTGATCGTCACGCGCGGCAACGACGTCGGCCGCACCGGCACGGTTAAGTCCGTGAACCCCAAGGACGGCACGGCCGTCGTCGAGGGCCTCAACAAGCGCAAGAAGGCCGTGCGCCGCACGGAGAGGACGCCCCAGGGCGGCTTCGTGGACATCGAGGCGCCCATCCGCCTCTCGAAGCTCATGCCGTTCGACGCCGAGGCGAAGAAGGGCTCCCGCGTGGCCACCGTCGTGAAGGACGGCAAGAAGGTCCGCCAGCTCAAGGCCTCCGGGAAGACTATGCCCGAGGGAAAGAAAGACTCGTGAGGTAATCGATCATGGCAAAACTCAAAGAAGAATACGCTTCCCGGATAGTGCCCGAGCTTGAGAAGAAGCTCGGCACCACGAACCGGATGCTCGTCCCCCGCCTGATGAAGGTCGTGCTCAACATGGGCTTCGGCATCGTCTCCAAGGACGAGCAGAAGGCCCTCGTCGAGGACCTCCAGGCCATCACCGGCCAGAGGCCGATGCTCTGCAAGGCGAAGAAGTCCATCTCGAACTTCAAGCTGCGCGAGGGCATGGTGATCGGCGCCAAGGTCACGCTCCGCGGCGACAGGATGTGGGAGTTCACCGAGCGTCTCATTTCGGCGGCGCTCCCGCGCATCCGCGACTTCCGCGGCATCCCGAACCGCGGCTTCGACGGCCGCGGCAACTACACGCTCGGCGTGAAGGACCACTCGATATTCCCGGAGCTCGTCGAGGTCTCCGCCGGCCATTCCGGCATGGACATCACCTTCGTGACGAGCACCAACGACAACCAGGCCGCCAAGGAGCTGCTCGTAGCCCTCGGCATGCCGTTCGCGGGGAGGAACTAAAAATGGCGAAGAAATGCTTGATGGAGAAGGCCGCGCGCCTCTGGGCCGCCAAGGCCAAGGACAAGAAGCGCGTTGCCGAGGGCAAGAAGCCCCTCACCAAGGCCAACGTGCGCGCCTACAACCGCTGCAAGGTGTGCGGACGCCGCCACGCCTACATGCGCAAGTTCGGCGTGTGCCGTCTGTGCTTCCGCGAACTCGCGGTGAACGGCATGATCCCCGGCGTGACCAAGGCCTCGTGGTAATCTCGGAAAGGAGCGCATAAAATGATAACTGATCCCATTTCCGACATGCTCGTCACGATCAGGAACGGACTCAAGGCCCGTCTCCTCCAGGTGGCGACGCCAGCCTCGAACCTCAAGGCGGAGATCGTCCGCGTGATGAAGGCCGCCGGCTACGTGCAGGACGCCTTCACCACGAACGAGTTCCCCAAGAAGCTCGTGATAACGCTGAAGTACTCGGATCGCGCCGAGCCCGCCATCCGCGGCCTCGAGCGCAAGTCCAAGCCCGGCCTCAGGAAGTTCGTCTCCTGCGCCGAGATCCCGGCCGTCCTCGACGGCATGGGCCTCGCGGTGCTCTCCACGTCGAAGGGCGTGATGAGCGGCAAGGAGGCGAAGGAGAAGAAGGTGGGCGGAGAACTCATCTGCACCGTATGGTAAGGAGCCAAGACAATGTCTCGTATAGGTAAAGAACCAGTGGCCATCCCGGCCGGCGTCACCGTCGGCGTCGAGGGGCAGAAAGTCACTGTCAAGGGCAAGCTCGGCGAGCTCGCGTACGTGATGCACGACGGCATCACGGCGGAGGTGAAGGGCGGCCAGGTGGTCGTGTCCTGCGCCGACGACAAGGCCCTCGGCAACTTCCACGGCCTCGCGCGCGCCATCATCCACAACAACGTGGTGGGCGTCTCAGCGGGCTACACGAAGCAGCTCACGATCGAGGGAACCGGCTTCAAGGCCGCCCTCCAGGGCAAGACGCTCGCGCTCTCCCTGGGCTTCGCATCGCCGAAGCTCTTCGCGATCCCGGACGGGCTGAAGGTGACGGTCGAGAACGACGGCCTCCAGGTGACTGTTACAGGCTGCGACAAGGCGCAGGTCGGCGAGGCCGCCGCGCGCATCCGCAGCTTCTATCCCGCCGAGCCCTACAAGGGCAAAGGCATCAAGTACCTCGGCGAACACATCCGCCGCAAGCAGGGCAAGAAGGTGGCCTAACAGGGCCGCCTGAATCGGAGAAAATCATGAGTTTCAACCGTAAAGACCAGCGTGCGAAGCGCCACCTCCGCCTCCGCCAGCGCGTGATCGGCTCAGCCGAGCGCCCGCGCATGGCGATCTGCGTGACGAACAAGCACATGTACGTCCAGTTCATCGACGACGCCCAGGGCCACACTCTCGCCCAGGCCTCCTCGATCAAGGAGTCCAAGGCGAACCTCGAGATCGCGAAGAAGCTCGGGGCCGCGGCCGCGGAGGCGGCCAAGGCCAAGGGCATCTCCCGCGTGGTCGTGGACCGCGGCGGGCATCCTTTCACGGGCCGCGTGGCGGCGATCGTCGCCTCCGCCGTGGAGAACGGGCTTTCCATCAGCGACAAACCGGCCAAGGAGGCTGAATAATGGCTATGAACCGTGACAAGCGCCGCAACGAGTCCGGCGCGAACGACGATCTCGACGAGCGCGTCGTTTTCGTGAACCGCTGCGCGAAGACCGTCAAGGGCGGCCGCCGCATGTCCTTCTCCGCCGTCATCGTGGTCGGCGACCACGAGGGCAAGGTGGGCGTGGGCTTCGGCAAGGCCAACGAGGTCTCCGACGCCATCCGCAAGGGCGGCGATGCGGCCCGCAAGGCCATGCGCCCCGTGACCCTCCACGGCAAGACGATCCCGCACGACGTCACCGGCGAGTGCGACGGAGGCCGCGTCCTCCTCAAGCCCGCCCCGGACGGCACGGGCCTCATCGTCGGCGGCGGCATGCGCCCCGTCCTCGAGGCGG
>CAMOHV010000390.1 GCA_946615275.1 uncultured Verrucomicrobiota bacterium
CCGGCAGATAGACGTTTCCGTCCCTGTCGTTCACGCACCACGCCGCCCCGGTCCATCCCACGGGGGGCATCCCCTCCTTTGCGCTCTGCCCCAGCTCGCCGTGCAGCTCAAGCTTCGGCGCCGCGCCAAGCTCCGTTATCGCCAACAAGGCGAACGCACTGCATATAACAGATGTTTTCTTCATCATCGGCTTCTTTTCCCGCCTGGGGAGATTTCAATGCCTGCGCGCGTGCGGTCACAGGCGTCAGTCGATCGGCTCGATGGTGATGCGGCGCACGTCGAAGCCGTAGCCCTCGCTCTGTATCTGGATGCGGCCATCGGACGGCGAGAGCTCCGTGAAGCGCGCGAGCAGCTTGCCGTTCAGGATGTGCGCGGACGTGCTGCCACGGCACTCAAGGACTGCGGTGTTCCACTCGCCGTAGGGGCGCTCTGGGGGCGTGATCCTCTCGTCTGGGGCGTTGCGCCAGTCGGGGCGGTCCACGCAGCTGTTCACGCGGCCGCCGTTCAGGAGCTCCACCTTCTGCCCGCCGGGGGTCCAGCGGCGCGTCTTCATGTCGTCCACCTCGGAGGCGACGCGGTAGTCGGGCGGCGTCTTGCCCTTGTCGGACACGACCACGATCATGTCGCCCGTCTTGCCGATGATGAGGTTGTACTCGAAAGACTTCATCCAGATGCCGTGCCACGAGCCGTCCGCGCCGTGCGAATGGTAGAGGATGCCGCTGTCGGGGGCCTTCTTGCCGGGGGCGTCGGGCGCGCCCTGCGCGAAGCGGTATTCCACCGTGAGCCGGTAGTCGCGCCACGACTTCTCCGTTGTGATGCAGCCGAGCTCCGCGCCGGAGATGTGCAGCACACCGTCCTTGACGGTGAAGACGCCGCGCGGGTCTTCGCGTCCGCGGCCTTTCAGATAGACGTACCAGTTGGAGAGGTCCTTGCCGTTGAAGAGCTCGATGCGCCCCGCGGGCTTCTCGGCGACAGGCTCCGCCGCCGCGTCGGCGGGGACGACCTCGTAGCGGCGCGGGACGGGCTTCGCGATGGCGCGCGCCGCCTCCTGGTCCGCCCAGAGCTTCGCGCGCGTCTCCTTGTACGTGGGCCAGTACGCGAGGTAGCCGGGCACGCTGCGGGCGAAGATCATGTTCTTGTTCTTCACGTTCTTCTCGAACCACTCGCCAAACGCCTTGACGTCGTCCACCGGTGCCTTCCTGCCGTAGAACCAGCGCGCTGAATGGTACCCGCGGAGCGTCCGCTCGAACGCGGCAAGCTCGGCGTTGCGCCTGAAGAATGCCTGGGCCTGGCGGTACTGCGGCGTCTTCGCGTTGAAGCCGAGATTCACGCCGCGCGCGAACTCGGCGGCGCTCCACGCGCCGACCTCCTCGCCGTCGATCCTGAGAGAGTACAAGCCGTCCTTGAGCCCGCGCACGGAAAGCGTCTCGCGGTTGAGCCTCTCCTCCACCTTGAACTCGGCAAGCGCCTCGCCGGCCTCCGGCGGCACTGGGAACGGCAGAGCCTTGGCGAGCACCGTGAAGGACACTCCGCCGCCCGCCGCCGAGACCGCGCTCACCTCCGCGTTGCCGCTCTTGACGGCGCGGCCCGCCACCGCGTCCACGCACACGTCGGAGACCACCGCGGGCGCGCCCTGCGCGAGGAGGAACCTCCACGCCATTATCGAATGGCCGAGCGGGCCGGGATGGACGCGGTCCCAGCGCGTCAGCATGTAGTGCGGGTCGTTTGCGCGGCGGCGCATCAGGAAGTCGTTGAGCGGCGTGAACCAGTCCACCGCCGCCACGCCGTCCTTCTTCGCGGACGCCAGCACGTAGCCGGCCATGAGCGACAGGCCCGTGTTGCACCCCTTCTGGTTGACGACGGCCCAGCCCTTCGCGCCCTTCGGGATGTTGGTGGGCACGGCGGTGTCGTCGTACGGCGTGGGCGTCATGTAGATCATCTTCGCGCCAGGCGCGGCCTTCTTGACCATGCCCACTAGGTCGGGGAGGTTGCGGCGGTAGCGCTCCTGCGCGGCCTCGGCGCCCTCGAGCTGGCGCGCCGTGGGCGCGGCCACGTAGTTGCCGCGCCCGACGTCGTTCATGCCGAAGTGGAACGCAACGTGCGTGGGGCTGTACTCGGCCACGTCCACGTCGACGCGCGGCATTGCGCCGGCGGCGGTGTCGCCGCCGATGCCGGAGTTCACGAACCGTATGCGCGCCTCGGGGAAGCGCGTGCGGTAGTAGTCGGTGATGTACTCGTGGTAGTAGCCGCCGTGGGTGATGGAGTCGCCGAAGAAGACGACGACGTCGCCGTCGCGAAACACCTCGCCGGGCGCGACGGCCGCGGCCGACAGCGCGGCCGCGAAGAAGATTCTCTTTGTGTCCATGCGGCAAGTATACCAAAAGCACGCCGCCGGCGCAAGCCGCGTCTCATGTTGGAGTTCCCCGGAAAGTTTGTGTTTATGGGTGAACTTTCCGCCACGTCAGCCACTTTTAGGAGCGAAATGGCTTACACGCTCATGAAGCCGGGGCCGCCCGCGCGCACGTCCAACGCACCCTTCACATGCAAAGGCGTCCAGATGTCGAGCACACCATTGCCAGTCTTGGTGAGCGACTTCGCCGACGCGAAGACCACCCTTCCCGAAATGGCCCCCGCCCCGTCGACGGCGACATCTGGAAATGTCATCGTGGGGGCTGCCGTCGTATCCAACG
The DNA here is from genome assembly GCA_946615275.1 of uncultured Verrucomicrobiota bacterium. The sequence continues at coordinate 2,691 of CAMOHV010000390.1, forward strand.
TGGTCGCCATCATATGAACCTAAATTCCTCATTTCGATTTACCACTCCATGTTATATCTCATATGGTTTTCTTTTCCATCGGATATCTGAACTTTCTCTGCGCTCTCCGCCTCTCTGCACCTCTGCGTGAGACATTCAACCGAGGATTTTAGGATGAATACTTGCATTCGTGAGCGCCAACGCGCCACTGTTCACAAATGCCACCATTGCCACCAATACAAATTGAAGGAGCCATTTGCCATT
>CAMOHV010000391.1 GCA_946615275.1 uncultured Verrucomicrobiota bacterium
TCAGCGGCGGACGAGCTCGACGAGCGTCTCGAAGCGGGCCGTGCGCGGGAACATGTCGAAGAGCGTCACCTTCGCGATGCGGTATGCCCCGTTGAGCGCCTGGAGGTCGCGCGTGAGCGTGGCCGGATCGCACGAGACGTAGATTACGCGCGGAGCGGGGCGCTTCGCGAGCCACGGCGCGACGTTCGGCTCAAGCCCGCCGCGAGGCGGATCGAGTATCACCGTGTGGCGCGGCCCCACCTTGATGCGCGAAAGGCTGCCGCCCACGCGCTCGCAGAAGAAGTTCGCCGAAAGCCCCGCCGCCGCGGCGTTCCTCTTCGCGGCGGCGATGGCGGCGCGGCCGGACTCCACGCCGACAAGGCGCGCGTCGGGCGCGGCGGCGGCCGCGGCCTTGAGGCACAGAAGCCCGAAGACGCCCACTCCGCAGTAGAGGTCCAGGATGTTCGGCGCCGCGTCAGCGCCGGCGAGATAGGCGTCGCGCACGGCCTCCGCAAGTTTCCCGCCGATCTCCGGGTTCACCTGGTAGAAGCCGTCGCCGGGCACCACGAAGCGCATGCCGACCGTCTGCTCGTGGAGCTCCAGGCCGGGGGGCGGGGCGCCGAGCCACCACTTGACGCCGTCGATGGGCGTCCAGCGGACGGTCACGTCCTCCGCGGCGGCGGCGCGGCGCACTCCGGCCGCGCCCTGCGTGAGGAGCGCCATCACTCCGGCGCGCACGCCGGGGAGCGCGGCGTTGATCTCGGGCCGTGCAAGGGGATCCTCCGCGATGTCCAGCACCTCGTGCGAAAGCTCGCGGCGGTAGCCGAAGAGCCATTTGCCGCCGCGGCGCTCGGTGTGGTAGGTGGCCTTCGTGCGGTAGTTGAGCGGGCTCTTCGACGGCACCACCTCAAGCGGCAGCACCTGGGACTCGACCTTCCAGAGGAAGTTCTCCAGCTGATCCTGCTTGAAGCGAAGCTCGGCCTCGTGCGACACGTCCTGGTACACCATCCCCGGCACGACGACGCGCAAGGGGTCTGGGGCGAGGCGGTCCTTGAGAGGCTCCAGGATCTCAACGAGGCGCGCCTTGACGTAGCGCCTCTTCTGCTCCGTGATCTCCGCCTTGACGGTCTCGCCGGCGTATGCGCCCGGCACGAAGCAGACTCGCCCGTCGCCGAGCCGGCCGAGCCCGTCGCCGCCATAGACGGTCTTCTGTATCTCGAGCGTGACGGTCATCTTCAGATCTTCCGCCAGTCGGAGGCGATGGGCGAGCCCTTCTTCTCGAGCGACGAGACGGGCGTCACCACGAAGCGGAACTCCTCCTTCGGGAGCTGGTCGAGGGCGAGCGTGCAGCTCACCTCGCCGAGTGCGCGCTTGTCGTCGGCGCGCATGTTGAAGCCGGGCGGCAGGACGTAGCGCACGTCGCGCGAGCCGTCCCTCTTCTCGATGGCGATCTCGTACTCGTGCGCGCGCGCGCCGGGGGCGGCGTTCGCGGGCGGGAACGTGATCTTGAGGCATTCCTTCGTCTCGGCGGGGATGGACTTGGCGTTCGCCTTCACGGCCTTGAAGCCGCGGTTCTTCGCCTTGACGGGGGCGACGGCCAGGGCCGCGCCTGCGGGGAAGGCGGGGGCGACGCTCTTCTTGGCGCGCTCTGCGAAGGCGAAGGGCCTCGCCTCGGCGGCGGGAAGCGGCATCACCCAGTCGTCGCCGAGGAAGGTGTCGTACACGAACTCGCGGCGGGCGAAGGAGATGTGGTCGGGATAGACGCGCACGAGCATTCCCTGGCGGCCGTCGCCAGCGGGGAACCGGGCCATCACCTTGTAGGGGTCGAACTTGCCTCCGCCGGCGGTGTTCTCGTAGCCGGCGGGCTTGTGGGAGTCGTAGGGCATGCCGGTGTAGCGGAGCGAGCTGGTGCCGAGGGAGGTGAACGCGCCCTGCCAGATGGAGCGCTCGTCGGTGAGCGAATAGTGGGAGTGGCCGGAGAACGCGATTGCGTTGGAGTAGGCGGAGAGGGCCCGGGTGGACTCGCCGTTGTCGTGGCCCCAGGCCCACGAGCCGTAGCAGGTGTCCTTCGGATGCGGATGCTGGTAGTAGAAGAACGGGAGGGAGGGGTCGATCTTCTTGCCGTTCTCGGCGAGATAGGCCTCGATGCCGGCGGTTCCGGTCTCCATGCGGCCGCGGCAGGGGGCGTCGCGCCACTGCGAGCCGATGAAGGTGTAGCCGTTGATGTCCTTGCGGCAGATGGGGGAATAGGGTTCGTGGAAGATGCGCTGCCAGTTGCCGGCGTAGTCGGTGGCGAGGATGTGCTTGGCGCGCTCGGCGGCGTCGGGGAACTTCTTCTCGGCGTGGGAGCCGTAGCTCCAGCCCTGCCAGTCGTGGTTGCCGTAGACGAAGAGCTTCTCGACCTTGCGGTTGCCGGGGGCCTTGTCGCCCGGGAAGACCGCGTACCAGGCGTCCGCCACGCCCTGGAGCTGCTCCACCATGCCGTTGTCGGCCATGTCGCCCACGATCATCACGGCGTCGACGCCCTGGTCGCGGAACCATTCGAGGGTGTGGCGGAACGTCTCGGAGTTCTTCTCGTAGGCGGGCGTGCCGACGTAGGCCGAGAAATGGATGTCGCTCACTACGCCGAAGGAGAGCTTGGGCTTGCCGGGGGCGGCGCCCGGGGCGGCGCGGAGGAGGCGGCTGCCGCCGAACGCGCCGAAGGATGCTGCGCCGGCGATGAAGAAACGACGAGAAATGTTCATTCCAAAATCCTAGGGGTCCCTCGCCCGCGCCGCCAGCAGCCCGAGCCACCCGGCTCAATGAAGCCGCGAACCGACAAAGCGCGTATGAGGTATCTGCGAGAAGTATATCAAACCCGGCCCCGCGCCGCAAGGGGGAAAGGGAATTTTATCAGGGCTGACGCACTAAAAACTTCCGTAAGGGGTCTTTGAAGAGGAAAACGGGA
>CAMOHV010000392.1 GCA_946615275.1 uncultured Verrucomicrobiota bacterium
GATCAAGGACGAGCTTCACCCGGCAAGATCCGATCGCGCTCTCGGTGATCTTCGACCAGTTCGCGCCCCAGTGCAGCAGCGCCCCGTCCAGCTCCTTCGACCTCTCTATGTATTCGCGGCGGCCCTCTTTCACCATGCGCGGCCCCTCGCGCAGAAGAACCGCGACGTCCGGCGGATTCTCCACGAGCTCCATGCCCCCAAGGACGTCCGCGATCCTCGCCATCGCGACCGCCGCCTTGCGCGGGACGCCCGTCGAATGGACCAGCCCGCACGGGAATATTCCCTCCGGCGGATCGCGCCAGAGCCACACCAGCATCGCCGTCGCGCCAAGGCCGTACGCCTGCGTGGCAAGGCAGCGGAAACGCGCCGCGAACACATCCTCCGTCTCGCCCTGCGCCCCCACCTCCTCGAAGGAAGGATGGCACTTCGCCCCACATTCCCCGAGAACGAGCGGCTTGCCCAAGGCGCGCATGTCCACGTCCTTGATGTCGCGGTACATCCCCGTGAAATCCCCGTAGAAATGCCTGTCCGTGAAATCCATCCCCAGTGCGCACCACGCCGGATCCTCCGACTTCGCCTCTCCGCCCCAGCCCTGCATCCATCCGACTGACACGATCGTGCCCGGACGCCCCTCTCGCGCCGCCGCGCGCGAAGTCTCCAGCCAATGGCGCATCTGCCGCGCGCTCCTCCACGACGGCGGCATCGACATGTGCGGCTCGTTGCGGATGTCCACCATGAACCCAGGAACGTCCCTGTAGCGCACCGCAATGTCGCGGAAGACCGCGTTCTGCTCGTCTAGAGCCTTCCCCTCGACCATCGGGTCGATGTTCTGCTGGGTGTGGTAGACCACGAGCCCGTGCTTCTGCGCGAGCTGGACGCATGCGTCTGATATTCGCCTGTCCTCCTCGCACGTCCACGGGAAGAAGAGGCGCGTGAACCTCATCCCCGCCGCGCGCATCTGGCGGAAGTCGCGGTTGAACACAAGCGGAGATCGGGCCGTGGTCGGACGCGTCTGGCCCCAGAACGTCTGCGCCCCCGTCCAGAATCCGATGCGTCCGTCCACGGCGAAATGGCCGTCTTTAACCTCGAGCCTGGGGCCGCCGGCGACGACCCTCTCGCTCCACACAACGAAAGCCCCCTCGTCGCGGTCCAGCACCTTGCCGCCCTCGTCCGCCAGCTCGACCGTGAACGCCACGTAGTCCGGCGCGGAATCCCCCACCGCCCATTCGCACGACGCAAGGGTGTTAGCCCCTTTCGCGGCCACCAGACGCCTTTCAAGGACCGCCAGCTTCCGCCCGGCGTCGTCCTTCAAGGTGAAGCGCACCGTCACCTTCTCCGCCAAAGCGCCGAAATTGCCCACCGCCGCCTTGAGGACCGCCGTCTCGCCCACCCTGTAGCAGGCGAATGACGTGGTAGTTCCGTTCAGCGACATGCGCCGCAGGAGCCCGGACGCGACCGCCCTCAGAAAATCCCCAGACGCCTTCGACCCGCGCGCGAAGAGATCCACGTTGTCCACTCCGAAGATCGCCCAGGACGACCCCTTGAACGTGCCGGCGAAGTGATGCACGAACGAGGCCGCGGGGCCGCGGTCCGAGCCGTCCTCCGCGAACGCCCCAAGGATCGGACGCAGCGAACAGCGGTTGTCGGTGCACCCGTAGCCGTTCACTCCCAGCTGCGCCACGGCGGCGAAGCCGGTGAATGCGCCCTTCGCCTCCAGCGCCGGGATGGACGGCGCCGCCCCTCCGGCCGCGGCGATCCGCGCCACTCCGGACAGCTCGAACGACGGGTCGAAGGCGTTGATCTGGGTCGGGGCCACGTGCATCGCGTCGCCGACGCGCCCCCGACGGGTGTTGATCTGCGGGCTCGGCATGCGGCGGATCTCCGCGTCGGGGTCGACGCCGCAGCGCAGATCGGCGAATCCGACCGCCAGGGCCTCGCCCAGCCTTGCCTCGCGCGGTCCGCACCCTATGGAAAGGCTCTTGACCCTGCCGAAGTCAACCATGTCCCTGGGCCCGCCCCTGTCCTTGGGGCTGTGGTGCGAGTAGAAATGGAACAATGCCGGCCAGGCGGTGATCTCGCGCCACTCCCCAGACACCGCGAAGCGGTAAATCCAGCGCGAGCCGTCGTTCTCCACAAGCTCGAGCCTCGCATGTCTGGCGCCGTGCTGCGAGCGCACGCGGAATGATAGAAGGCTCTTGCCCGGGAATCCGCCCGGGACGGGCATCGCGCCGGTGCACCAGAGAGAATAGTCGCCGGTCTTAAGCTCTATCGCGCCATCCCCGGCGTTCGACACCGTCCCCTTCTGTCCGCTTGGCATGCTCACGCTCCACTTCGCCGCGTCGGGCAGCGGCACGCGCTCGGCCGCCGGCGCCGGCGGCGGCATCGTCAAAGGCCGCCACGCGCCGTTCCGGAACACGACCGGGCTGTCGAAAGCATAGCCGCCGCACGTGAGAAGCGACCCTCCATCGCAGAGGAACCCCACAAGCGCATCGGCCGCATCGGCCGGCCACGCCGACCCTGTGGGGACCACAAGGAGATCCATGCGCCTTCTCGACAAGGTCTCCTTCCTCGCGACATCCTCCCCGCTCAGCGTGAACACTTCCCCCAGCGGGGAAAGCGCCTCAACGAACACCGCAGGTTCGCTTGGGCATCCGAACGGACCGCGTCCGGAACTGGCGCCAAGGCCAAGGTCGAGGACGCCTATCCGCGGCACGGCGGCACCCGCGCATGCGCACGCAGCCAGGACTAACGCCGGCATCCATATCTTCATTCGTTTCATTTCTTTCGCTTGAGCCAAGACGGCTTTGCCGGTGCCGCAGTATCGCCACCGCCACTTTCGCCTTCACGAGCAGGATCGGGACGCGGAAGAGGCGAGCTGCGAACTATTCACTATTCACTTTTACCTGTTCGCTGTCTTTGCGG
>CAMOHV010000393.1 GCA_946615275.1 uncultured Verrucomicrobiota bacterium
ACCTTCTCTGCGGGCGACAATCAGTCCCGCTTGATCGTGAAGGCCGTAGGCGCCGGGCGCGGCCTCGTCCTCGCGCCTCCTGCCGGCGCCACATGGACGATGGCCCAGACTGTCTCTGGCGACGGCGGCGTGACGAAGGAAGGCCCCGGAACTCTGGCGTTTGCCGCCGTTCCTTCATTCACAGGCGTGCTGGACGTCTCGGAGGGAACGGTCTCGTTCGACGGGCTCTCGGTCGCGGGCATGAGGCTCAAGGGGAGCGGAACCGTTTTGGGCGGAACGCTGGCCTCTTGCACATACAAGGTGGCGATGGAGGACGGCGGCAATGTGCCGGATGCGCTCGATTTCTCCGGCGTGGCGTTCGCCGGACGCACGAAGGTGGACCTTGGCAGAGCCGAGGAGACCGCGCTCTCCAAGCCGTATGCCAGTGATGTTCTCGTGGCCACGTATTCTGGAAGCGCGCCCGACGTCTCGGGCTGGCGCGTGGTCAACACAGGAGTGCCTGGGCTGGTTGGCTCCTTCACGGCCGCGAACGGCGAGATACGGATGGACTTGACGGAGACCACCAGCACCGTCATCTTCTTCCGGTAGCGCTTTGCCGCCCTGAGCGGCCACTTACCCCCATTTACATTCCCGTGCATAGCGCGGGAGGCGGGCTTTCTCTGTGTCTTTGCGCCTCTGCGTTAAAGGAATACAGCATGCAGCAGAGGAGTTTAGGTTCAAATATTGGAAAAGAGATGTGAAATGAAACCAACCCGTAAAATTGACAATGCTGCCATGGCGGCCGCAAGGAGTGTAATTATATAATGCCGATAGGCGGCGGCGGAAAAATATGATATACTTTTCTGTGGCCGGCAGTGTAACCATTCTCGCCGAAGCGTGTAGCCAAGGCGAGGGCCACCATGTGGCATCAAAGGAAAGGAACTAGTCATGGCATTGTCAATCGATACGATCCGCAGCTTCGCCGATTCAAAGAGCATAATGCTCGACCAGCGGCGAATGGACTTCGCATCCGCCCCCCTGCAGAAGTTCAGATGCTACTTCAACATCGGGGACGCACGCCAGCGCAACGCCGATACGCTCGTCGCGATCCACCATGCCATCCTGAACGACCCGCGTTTCGCCGCGCATGACATACATGCCGAGGCGGCGCGGCTGCTCGGCGAACTGAATGTCGAGCGCGCGGTGACCGCAGGGCAGATCACCGGCATCCTGCAAAAGCTGGACGACTTCGCGAATGACACGAAGAAGCGCGTCTTCGCGCATCTCGCCGCCACGATGCCCGCATGGGCGGCCGGACACGAGGAGGCGATCGCCGGGGCGGTCCTCGCCGCCGTAAACAACAACCGCCGCGGCGCAATAGACCTGACCGGGCTCATAGGCGACGCCCTGGACCGCGTCCACGTCGCCCTGACCCACGCCGGCGACGATCCGGCCCTGCGGGAGGTCGTCTTGAGGACGCTCAAAAGCACGCTCTTCGAGTTCAACCACACACTGTCCAGCCACGAGAAGATCCAGCAGCGCGTCGATGCGTTCCGCGAAGACCTCGCCCATCTGGACGCCTGCGCGGGGCGGAGCGCCGATCCCGTCGCCGCGAAGAGGCTGGGAATTGAATTCCTAGCGAATCTCGGCAAGCCGGTGCATCCGTCCTTGATCGACGCAATGGACGAATTCGCGTGCGACCTTCCCTTCGGGCCGCTGGGCTCGCTTGGGCCCGATTCAAGCGCGAGCGACATCATCTGCGCGGTCCACCGCATGGCGGAGGCCCTCCGCACGAAGCGGATGTCCTATCCAGAGGGCGTTGCGCCGCTCGAGGGCGGCGATGAGGTCTTGCCCTTGAATGTGTTTCTGGTCCAGCGCGCCATCGCCGAGCTTCCGGATCAGGCCCAGATGAACCTGCTCGCTGCGCTGGAGTCGAAGGAAGGCTACGCCGCATGTTCCTACATCGCGTACGAGGCCGGCGACGGGGCTGCGGAGCGTGATTACTACATCGTCAAATACGCCTCGAAGTACCTTCAGATGCGGTCCGGGAAGCCGGAGGAGTACCCCGGCACCTACGAGGAGCTCCCGGACTTCTCCAAATTCTCGCCGCTCGCGCGCTGTGCGTTCGACGTCAACCACGTCATAGTCGGTAGGGAGTTGGAGCCGATCAAGGCCAACGCCCTCGGTCCGCATGGGTTCGGACGGGAGGTATGCCCCGGCGCGGCGCTCCACAAAAAGATAGATGCCGCCGCCAAGACGATGACATGCTACACCTTCGCCTTGGAGATGAAGAAAATCGCCACCGATTCCGACATCACCGCCTTCGACAAGGACATCACGCGCGGGCTGGACGTCACGCTGCCGGACGGCAGACGCCTCTCGAACGACCAGGCACTGGCGCGCGACGAACTCGCCCAGCTCGTCACCGGCGATCAGAATGCGACATACGCCGCTCTTTCGCCCGCCGACCGCGCGAGGGCCAACGTCTTCATCGCGCTCCTGTCGCAGGAGACCGAGAAGGCCGTCCAGATTGGCATCCCTCTGGCCCTTGCCCCCACCGGCGACACGGCGATCTTCGGCGGCGTGATCAATAGTGGCACGCCGGTTGTGCGTTCCTTCGCCATCTCCGGCTCTCCCGCCGAAGGGTTCTCGATCCACTACAATGGCGAATTCCCCTACATGACCATGATTTACGAAGACGCGGATGGCGGGACGCATAACACCAAGCCGGAGCTGCAAATCGTCGGCAGGTACGAGTTGGAGATCAACATCTCGGCGGAGTCGCTTGAGAAAGTGGTCGCGACCGACTGGGCGAGCTACGACGGTACCGAGAGCGACGATATCATGATGGCGGTGAGCGCCCCCAACCGACTGGAAAGGAGCTACAACGCCATCCCGGAGGGCTTCCGCCTCGACGCGGACGTCTCCGCCGGCTTCAC
>CAMOHV010000394.1 GCA_946615275.1 uncultured Verrucomicrobiota bacterium
GATCATCATCTTGGACCATTTCATCTGCTATGAACTCCTGCATTTCGCCGCCTTTTCCGCGGTGAACATATATTTTACCAAAAAAATCGGCATAATGGCGGTGTAAAATGCGGGGCGGGGCCAGACTGGGGGCATGCGGGGCGTCGGCGCCGTTCAAGGCTGAACCTTGAGCGTGGACAGGTACCACTCAAGGAGGACCGGCCCCCAGTACATCCACACAAGCGCGCCCATGGCGATGAACGGCCCGAACGGCACTGCGGTGAACCCGCCGAGCTTCGCCCTGCCCTTCACGAGCAGCGCCATCCCGATCAGCGAGCCCACCACCGATGACGCAATCAGCGTGAACAGCACCGCCGCGGGGCCGAAGAACGCCCCGATGGCCCCCATGAGCTTCACGTCCCCGAAACCTAGCGCCTCCCGCTTGAAGAGCTTCGAGAATATCCATCCCATCCCCCACATGAAGAGGAATCCGAACGCAAGTCCCTCCAGCGACGATATCAGCGACGCAAGGCGCGTCGCCTCTCCCTGCAGCTCCGGAACGAGCGCGCTCAGCGGGACGCCCAGCACCATGCCGCCGATCGTAACCCTGTCTGGCAGGTAGAAATGGTCGAGGTCTATGAACGCGCCCAGCATAAGGCCCGCCACGACAAGCCACTCCACCGGCATCATCCACAGGCTGGCGAAAGGCGCCATGCCGAGCCCCCACGCGGCTGAAGGCGCCGCGAGCACGGCACCGCCAGCCGTCCACTGCAGATACGCGGCGAGGAACAGAAGCCCTCCCAGCGCCTCCACGCAGATGTACCGCGGCGAGATCGTCCCGCCGCACGAGGCGCATCTGCCGCGCAGCGCGCACCAGCTAAGGATCGGTATGTTCTGGTACCACTTTATGCGCGCATTGCACTTCGGGCAGTGCGACGGGGGAGATACGACGCTCTCATCCCGCGGCAGGCGCCAGATACACACGTTGAGGAAGCTGGCCACGCAGCACCCCAGCGCGAACGCGAAGAACGCGAACAGATAGAAGTAGAATTCGTCCTGTATCGGCATGTCCCGTCACTTCACGATGGGCGTGAGGACCATGTTCTTGAACGACGCGTTGGAGTGGTCGCCCTGGAGGAGGATCGGGCCGGGGACGAACTCGTTGCCGTCGATCGCGCCGGGGGTGACGCCCGGGATCGGCTGGTTGTCGATGATCTTCACGCCGTTGAGCGTGACCGTGAGGTGGCGCTTGTAGATCGTGAGGTCGACGTGCTGCCACTCGCCGGCCTTCTTCTCGGCGGAGGCGGTGGGGGTGATGAGGTCGTAGAGTGCGCCCATGAAGTGGCAGTCGGTCTTGCCGCGGCCGAAGGAGTCGAGCACCTGGATCTCGTAGCGGCCGCGCAGATACACGCCGGAGTTGCACTTGGCGGGCACGAGCACGTCGTAGGAGAGGTCGAAGTCGTAGAAGTCGGCGCGCTTGGTCTTGAGGTCGGTGGTGCCGGCGCCGCCGCGGCTCGTCTTGGTGGGGTCGATGCCCGTCTCGTTGGAGAGGACGCCGCCCTTGACGCTCCAGCCCATGCGGGCCTTGGGGTCTACGGCCTCCCAGCCGGCGATGCCGTCCTTGAGGAGGTCGATCTTCTCGCCGCGCTCGGCCTTGGAGGGGTCGGGGATGTCGGCGGGATCCTCGGGCAGCTCCTTGAGGAAGATGTTGCGGAACTCGATCGGGTCGCCGTGGCACTGCAGCTCGAAGCGGTCGATGAGCGGGATGGGGTCGCCGGGCGAGCGGCAGTTCTGGTACTCGACGTTGTCGACGACCTTCTCGCCGTTCAGCCAGACCGTGATCTTGCTCCCGACCATGCGCATGCGGCAGCGGTTCCAGTCGCCGATCGGGTTGTCGGCGCACTTCTCGGCGCAGAACATCGCGGTGGAGTTGTTCCAGATGCAGCCGGAGCCGAGGCCGTTCCACATGTTGGGGTCCCAGATCTGGACCTGGGGCATGCTGCGCATGTAGAAGCCGGAGTCGCCGTACACGCGAAGGAGGCGCCAGTCGGCGATCACCTCGATGTTGCCGTAGTCCTTCTCGGCGGCGATGGAGTAGCCGCCCTTGAGGCCGTCGAAGAAGAGCGCGCCGTCGCGCACGTGCCAGTGCGCCCGCATCTGCTCGTCGGCCTTCTTCTGGTGCGCCCAGCGGTCCTCGGGGATCATCGCGCGGCGCACGCGCGAGTCGTGGAACTTGTCCTCGCTGGAGCAGCCGCGCCAGCCGGTGAGGTCCTTGCCGTTGAAGAGCGAGACGAAGCCCGCGGGGGCGTCCATCCTTCCGTCGGCGGCAATGGAGTAGTTCTCGTCGACGAACTTGACGCGGACGTTCCTCGCGCCTGCGCTGAGCCACCTGCGCCAGTTGACGCCGGCGATGCGGCGCTTCTGCTCCTTGAGGACGCCGTCCGTGACCACCGTCACCGAGTCCTTGAGCTGGCGCACCTCGGTGAAGAGCCAACGCGTGCCGAGCGCCGCGCGCCCGCCCTCGAACGGCTCCGCCGACGGCTTCTCGTAGCGGATGATGTAGTAGTCGCTGGGGGCCGACGTCGCGACGCGCCGCCCGTCCATGTATGTGAAGCCCTCGGCGTCGGTCTTCGCGCCCGAGGCGCATTTGAAGCAGCAGCAGCCTGCAAGCGCCACGGAGGCGATCGACGCGGCGCACACGATAAACTTTGAAGTCTTCATGCAAACTCTCCTTTTGTGGTGATGCAGTTTATTTTACCACATCTGAGCCCCGGCGTTCAAGCGAAAACAACCTTGTCCAGTATGCGGGTCAGTTATCAGAAACTCCTGACAACTGACCGATTGCCTTGCCCACTACCGAAGGGCGGCCCAGGAGTCTATAACAGCGCTGCGGGGAGGGACCACCTTGCCGTCGGGCAGGCGGAAGGCCTGTCCGCCGA
>CAMOHV010000395.1 GCA_946615275.1 uncultured Verrucomicrobiota bacterium
TGCCCACAGCGCGTTTTTTTGGTAAAATCTTCGTCATGAAAAACGCCATAGCCTTCCTATCCCTCATGATCGCCTCGGCGCTCCTCGCGGAGACGCCGCTCCCCGAGCATCCCCGCCCTGACTGGATGCGCCCCAGTTGGATGAATCTCAACGGCCAGTGGCGCTTCGCCTTCGACGCCGCCGACAAGGGCGTGAAGGACGGTCTCTTCAAGGCCGACGACGCCTCCTTCCCGCTTTCCATCAAGGTTCCGTTCGGTTGGGGCTCCCCCGCTTCAGGCGTGACGAACGCCGCCGACATCGCGTGGTATCGCCGCGACATCGTGGTGCCCGAGGCATGGAAGGGGAAGAGGGTGTTCCTTGTGGTGGGCGCGTCCGACCACGACACCGACTGCTGGCTCGGCGGCGCGAAGGTGGGTTCGCACTCCGGCGGCTACACGCCGTTCGAGATCGAACTCACCGACCACGTCGACTGGGGCCGTCCGCAGAAGCTAACAATGCGCGTCTGGGATCTTCCCGCCAACGACGCGCAGAAAGACTGGCGGCTCTACGGCAAGCAGGGCTACGGAAACGTCCGCGGCATCTGGCAGACCGTCTACCTCGAGGCGCGCGGCTCGCAGTACATCGACTCCATCCGCTTCCTGCCCGACATCGAGAACCGCACCGTCACCGCCGAGATAATGCTCGACACGCCCGCGAAGAAGGAGCTTTCCTTCGAGCTCGCCTTCAAGGAGACCGACCGCGCCAATCCCGCGACGGTCGCGTTCGCGCCGGGCCAGATGTTCGCCCGCCAGAAGATATCGCTCAGGAACGTCAAGCTCTGGGATCTCGAAAACCCCTACCTCTACGAGGTGACGGCGAGCCTGAAGCCCAAGGCCGGCGGAAAGGACGCGCCCGACGCCGTCTCCACCTACTTCGGAATGCGGCAGGTCTCCGTCGCGAAGCTGCCCGGCTCCGACTTCCCCTACGTCGCCCTGAACGGCAAGCCGATCTACCTTCAGCTCACGCTCGACCAGAGCTACCACCCCGACGGCTACTACACCTTCCCCTCCGACGAGGTGATGAAGAACGAGATCCTCATCTCCAAGAAGCTCGCCCTCTCCGGCAACCGCGTCCACATCAAGGTGGAGGTGCCGCGCAAGCTCTACTGGGCCGACAGGCTTGGCCTTCTGATCATGGCCGACGTGCCGTGCGCATGGGGCAATGCTTCAGAGGCGATGTTCCGCGAGCACTGGTCCTGCTTCGAGGACATGGTGCGCCGCGACTTCAACCACCCCTGCATCTTCTCATGGGTGCTCTTCAACGAGACGTGGGGCCTCTTCGCCGTGGGCGGCAACTGGGACAAGGACCGCGCGCGCCGCTACGCGCCCTGGGTGCACCGCCGCGTGGCCGAGGCGTACCTGAAGGCCAAGGCCCTCGACCCGACGCGCATAGTCGAGGACAACTCGCCCTGCAACCGCGACCACGTCATGACCGACATCAACACATGGCACGGCTACAAGCCCGGATACGAGTGGGAGCATGTGGTGCAGGAATGGTGCGACAAGACCTTCTTCGGCTCCACGGAGAACTTCATCGGCGGGCACGTCCAGACCGGCCAGCCCATGTTCAACTCCGAGTGCGGAAACGTGTGGGGCTACAAGGGCTCCACCGGCGACTGCGACTTCACGTGGGACTACCACATGATGATGAACGCGTTCCGCCGCCACCTCAAGTGCGGAGGCTGGCTCTACACGGAGCACCACGACGTGGTCAACGAGTGGAACGGCTACGTTCGGTATGACCGCACATGGAAGGAGACCGGCCTCGACGACCTCTTCCCGGGGATGACGCTCGCGGACTTCCACGCCGACGCCTTCCTCCCGCTCGACGTCGAGCTATGCCGCGCATTCAAGGCCGGCGAGACCTACCAGCTCCCCGTGGACGTCTCCCTCGTGACCGACCAGTACGCCGGGCGCAAGCTCACCGTCCAGAGCGCGATGCACTGGACCGACGACTCCGGCAAGGAGCACGACGCCCCCGCCGCCGCCCCCGTCTCCTTCACCTCCGCCGCCTGGCAGAACGGACGCGTGGCGACGCTCGCCGTGAAGCTCCCCGAGACGCGCGCCGCAGGCGTCGTGCGCGTCACCCTCAAGGACGAGGACAAGATCATCGCCCGCAACTTCACCTGCTTCCTCGTCGACGCCCCCGCGTCCCCCAACCGCGCCTCGGCCGCGCCTTCCGCCTTCACGAAGGCCGAGTGGTCCCAGAAGCAGTGGAATGTCCTCGACGGGCTCAAGGCCTGCGGAGCCGGCAAGGGATTCTTCGAATACTCGTTCCCTGTCCCGGCCGACGCCAAGGACGCAGTCTTCCGCGCCGAACTTGGCGCGAAGCGGCTATACTCCAAGGACGCGAAGGATGCCGACAAGGGCGTCCGCGACCTCGACTGCATGCTGGGCGGCGGATTCGCCAGCCGCTCGCGCAACCCGAACTCGTATCCGCAGACGTCCGTGGACAAGTGGCCGTCCGAGGTGGTGGTGTACGCCAACGGCGAGCGCATCACGTCCGTGAAGCTGCCCGACGACCCTGCGGACCATCGTGGCGTTCTCTCGTGGTTCAGCCAGAAGCGCGACCGCACCCTCAACGAGGCGGGCAGCTACGGCTGGCTTGTCGAGGCCGATATCCCCGACGCGGTCCTCGCGAAGGCCAGGGGCGGGAACGTGACGGTGCGCCTCGAGGCGGCGGAGCACGGCATCGCCGTCTACGGCGCGCGCTTCGGACGATTCCCGTTCGACCCCCACGTCGAATTCTCCAAGTGACGCGCGGGGGGCAAATCCCTTCGGATGCGTCCAATCCGTCGAGATCAGAATCGGAGGGATTGACGCCTATTACGAAAAAGCGTATAATGTAGCCAAAATTCGTAATGGGAGATTGTC
>CAMOHV010000396.1 GCA_946615275.1 uncultured Verrucomicrobiota bacterium
GATCGTCAACGCCGCCATCCCTGAGGAATGCCGCGGCAGCGCGGTGGAGACGATCGACGGCGCGGCGGAAAGCATGGACGACCAGCTCCACTCCCTCCACGAGTGCGAGGCGTCGGTGCAGACGCCCCCCTTCCTCGACCCCGTGAAGCTCACGTGGTGGCGCGGCGTCACCTTCCTCCCCGGCGGCGGACGAGGCGGCAAGATCGCAGACGACGTGAAGGAGGCCCTCGAGAAGTTCGCGAAGTCCCTCGCCGCCTCCCCCCTCCCGCCGAACCAGCATCTCGTCGTCACAGCCACCAAGCTCAACAACGCCAGCATCTTCGCCAAGACCTTCAAGACGTTCGCAGAGGTGATCGTGTACGCCGCCGAGTCGCGCGCATACAAGCGCCAGGAGGCGACCCTCGCGCTCCTTCCCGACCTCGCGGAGTCCGAGGGCATATCATTCGCCCCCGGCGCAGACCAGGCGTTCATCGCCAAGGTCGGCACCGACACGCGCACCATCGTCTCCGAGCTCGCCAAGCTCCGCACCTACCTCGGCGAAGAGACGACCGTCGCCACCGCCGAGCACATCTCCGAGATCACCTGCCCCGGCGGCGGCGACCCCGAGCTCTGGGACATCACCGACGCCGTGGGCGCGCGCGACATAAAGCGCTTCGTCGCCGTCCTCTCCAAGTTCGCAAACGTCGAGAAGCTCGGCGTCCTCATCGCGACCGTCGCGGAGAAGTTCTTCCGCGAGCTCACGCTCTACCGCGAGGCGATCGACAAGGGCTGGCTCGTCGGCGGCTCCTGGACATCCTCCATCCCCGAATCAGACAGGCGCAACCTGGACGACGCGGGCGTCGGCCCCGGCGCCGGCAAGAACCCCTATGCACTCAGGAAGAACGCCGCCTACGCGCGCAACTACACACCGCTCGAGCTGCGCGCCGCGCACTGGCGCATCCTGCGCGCCCGCGAGAAGCTGGTCTCCTCCGACGCCGGCTACGAATTCCTCAAGACGGAGATACTCCGCGTGATGGCGCGCCGCAGACGAAATTGAGAATTGAGAATTGAGAATTAATTGAGAATTTGAAATCTGAAATCTGAAATCGACATACGAGAAAAGCAAACGAGCTAACGACAATCACAAGCAAAGGAAAAACCATGTTGTCCAACCTTCTGTCAATCGAGACAAGACCCAATGCTTTCTTCAGGAAGATAGACTGGACGGCGTTCTGGAGCGCCACGATCATCGCCTTCCTCGTCTATTTCTTCACGCTTGGGCCGTCCGTCGGCCTCGAGGACTCCGGCGAGCTGGCGACGGCCGCCGACCACCTCGGCGTCCCGCATCCCCCGGGCTACCCGTTCTGGTCGCTCTGCTCCTGGTTCTTCTGCCGCATCTTCTCGTGGGTCACCTACATGGGCCAGCCCACGCCCGCCTGGGCCGTGAGCCTCTTCTCCGCCGTCGCCGGCGCGTTCGCCGCCGGCTGCACCGCGATGCTCATCTGCCGCAGCGGCTCAGACATGCTCGACTCCATCGGCGCCGACGAGGCCAAGCCCGCCCCGGCCGACGCCGCCGGCCCCACCCCCTTCTCCCTCTCGCACCTCCCCACATTCTCCCCACCCCGCCAGACGCACGCCCTCATGGCCTTCGCCGGCGGCCTCGGCGGCTCGCTCGTCTTCGCCTTCTCGCCCGTCGAATGGTCCCAGTCCACGATCGTCGAGATCTACTCGCTCAACGCCCTCTTCCTCATGGCCGTGCTGCTCCTCGGCTACCGCTGGATGCGCAAGCCCTCGAACGGCATCCTCTGGCTCATGGCCTTCGTGTTCGGCCTCGGCCTCACCAACTACCAGGTGCTCCTCATGGCTGCGCTCTCGCTCGCGATCATCATCGCGCTGAGGGACATACGCCTCTTCCGCGACTTCGTCCTCATCCTCGTCCCCATGGGCCTCACCGCGAAGCTCCTGCAGATAGGCAGCATGCTGCGCGCCAACCAGTTCATGCAGGCCGACGTCATCAACAAGTTCGAGCCTGTCCTCAAGACCGACTCCTGCCCCAACGAGGTGATCCTCTGGATAGGCGTGATCCTCGTGATCCTCGCGCCCGTGGCCGCGCTCGTCATGCGCGCGAGATCCGGCGGCGAAGACGACCCGCGCCCGCTCCGCGCCGCGCTCGGGACGGGCTTCGCCGGCGTGGCCTTCATCCTCTTCTCCGCCACAATCTTCGCCGGCAAGGCCGCGTGGACGACCCAGCACGAGATCGCCGTCGCGCCGCTCCTTGAGCCCTCCAAGTACGCCTGGATCGGCGCGTTCCTCGCGGCGTCCTGCGTCTCCGCCCTCGGCGCGGCGTTCGCCCCGAAAGGCGAAGGGCTCTCCTCGCCAAAGGTATGGCGCTGGCTCGCGGCGGCGGGCGCGTGCGCGTTCATAGCCGTGTCCGTGGCGGCAAGCGGAGCGTCCGCCGGCGCGGCCGGATACGCCGGCGAGCCCTTCGCCTGGGGCAGGCCCACGCTCATGCTCCTGGGCGGAATCGCCCTCCTCTTCGCGCTCGTAGCCTCCACTCCGCGCGGCCTCGCGTACGCCATCCCCGTCGCCGCCGTGCAGATCACCGCCTTCGTGCTCCTGAAGAAAGGCGCGATGAACGGCCTCACCAACCCGCACTCCTGGTGGTTCATCTGGCCGTGCGTCTGGAACTTCATCGTCCTGGGCCTCGCGACGGTCGCGCTACCGAACGGACGCTCCATCGCGCCCGCCACGCTCTTCGCCGAGCTGGGCGTCTCCTTCTACGCCTACATGCCCATCGTCTCCGACCTCCGCAACCCGCCCATGAACTGGGGCTACCCCCGCACGTGGGAAGGCTTCAAGCACGCCATCATGCGCGGACAGTACGAGGCCATCAAGATGCCAGACTTCTTCTC
>CAMOHV010000397.1 GCA_946615275.1 uncultured Verrucomicrobiota bacterium
TGGAGGAAGTGGCAACAGTGCACACCAGATAATCTTTTCCATGCATGATAATTTGCGTGAATGGCATTTATACACGGAACCTTCGTTTAGGAGGTGAAGGCCCTTCACTTTGGAATGCTTTGTATTTGTCGCCTTTTTCACGCCAAACTTCTCATGGGGTGATATTTCTCATAATGATACGAGATTTCATGTTGGAAGTCAAGTGTCCAAATTGATTTGAGGCGGTCCGCAAAAAAAGTTCATTTCCGCTATTGACGGACGCAAGTTAGTTTGGTAAACTATTCTTCGCCTTGGCTAATTAGGCGGGGCGAACAAGAAGAAAGAAGGATTTAAATGCCGTTGTCGATGATGGGCGTGGGAACGCGCCACAGGATAAAGCGCATCTCGGGAGACGATGCGGTGAGGAAGCATCTGGGGGCCATGGGGTTCACGGAGGGGGCGTCCGTGGAGATCGTGGCCGACATGGGCGGGAACCTCATACTCGGCGTCATGGACAGCCGTGTGGCCGTGGACAAGGCGCTCGCGACGAGGATACTCGTCTGAGATCTTGAAAAGGAGAAGAATGATGACGTTGAACGAAGTGGCTGTGGGCGGCGCCGTGAAGATCGTCCGGCTGAACGGAGCGGGGCCTGTGAAGCGCCGCATCATGGACATGGGCCTCACGAAGGGCACGGAGGTGCGCGTGAGGAAGATCGCCCCGCTCGGCGACCCGATAGAGCTGACCGTGCGCGGCTACGAGCTTTCCATCCGCAAGGACGAGGCGGCGGCCATAGAAGTGGAGTGAAGCAAAAAAATTTGCGGGCCGTGTTCGCCCCGTCTAATTAGTTTCTACGAGGCTAATACGGGGCGCGCCCGCGCAAGGAGACCAAGATGAAAGAGACGGCAGTCAAGATAGCGCTCGCGGGAAACCCGAACTGCGGCAAGACCACTTTGTTCAACGACCTCACCGGCTCCGACCAGTACGTCGGGAACTGGCCGGGCGTGACGGTGGAGAAGAAGGACGGAAGGCTGAAGGGCACGGACGACGTGCTGGTGCAGGACCTTCCGGGCATCTACTCGCTCTCCCCCTACTCCCTGGAGGAGGTGGTGGCGCGCAACTACCTCGTGAACGAGGCCCCCGGCGTGATCCTCAACATCGTGGACGGCTCCAACCTGGAGCGTAACCTCTACCTCACCACCCAGCTCCTCGAGCTCGGCATACCCATGGTCGTGGCCGTGAACATGATGGACGTCGTGAGGAAGAACGGCGACGCGATCGACGCCGAGAAGCTCTCTCGCGCGCTCGGCTGCCCGGTGGTGGAGATATCCGCCCTCAAGGGCGAGGGCACGATGGAGGCGGCGCAGCTGGCCGTCGCGGAGGCCAAGAGGGGCGTGAAGGGCGAGAGGCCGCACGTCTTCACCGGCTCCGTTGAGCATGCGCTCGCGCACATCGAGGAGTCCCTCCACGGGAAGGTGGAGAACGCCACTAGCCGCTGGGCCGCCATCAAGGTGTTCGAGCGCGACGCGAAGGCGATCGAGACGCTGAAGGTGCCGGCTGACATCATCTCGCACGTGGAGGGGCACATCAAGGACTGCGAGAAGGAGATGGACGACGACGCCGAGTCCATCATCACCACCCAGCGCTACGCATACATCCAGAAGATAACCGCCGACTGCTTCAAGCGTTCGTCGCGAAGGACCTCTGCCTCCCTTTCGGACCGGATTGACAAGATTGTAACGAACCGCATCCTCGCACTGCCGATCTTCCTTCTTTCGCTGTGCGCGATGTGGTGGCTGGCCGTCGCCGAGGGAGGCCCCGGCACGGTGCTCACCGACTGGGCCAACGACGGCTTCCTCGGCGACGGCTGGCATTTGCCCTTCACCACGCACGAATGTCGCGCGGACGGCGCCTACAAGGGCATGGAGTTCGAGGACGCCCAGGGCGCCTTCGCCCGCGAGGACGCGTCCAAGACCGCCTGGCAGGACTCCTACAAGGAGGCGTACGACAAGAAGAACGGAGAAGGCGCCTACGAGAAGGCGCTGGACGCGTTCAACGAGAAGGCCGAGAAGGAGTTCAAGCCCGAGAAGGAGGGCGACGCGTTCGAGAAGAGCGAGTTCGAGGTGCTGGACGGAGAGCTCGCGAAGACGGTGGTCGCCAAGGACGTATTCGTGGAGGACGAGGAGACCGGCGAGCCGAAGGCGAAGGAGTGCGACTGCGAGAAGTGCTCCGCGAAGCGCGACGCCGGCGGGGAGTGCGACGGCTGCGGCTGCGGATGCGGCGAGCCGGAGAAGTGGAGCGTTGACTACGCGGCGTACCAGAAGGCCGCCGAATACGAAGAGCCCGATCCGTCGGCGTTCGGAGTGTGGGTGCCTGGAATCGGCGCGCTCATTGGCGACGCGCTCGAAAGGGCCGGCGTGGGCGAGACCGTAGCGAGCCTGGTGAACGACGGCGCGTGGGGCGGCGTCGCCACGGTGCTCGGCTTCGTCCCCGTCATCTGCGTGGTGTTCCTCTTCCTCGCCTTCCTGGAGGACTGCGGGTACATGGCGCGAGTGGCGTTCATAATGGACCGCCTCTTCCGCAAGTTCGGCCTCTCCGGGAAGTCCTTCATACCCATGATCGTGGGCAAGGGCTGCGGAGTGCCGGCCGTCATGGCGGCGCGAACGATCGAGAGCGAGCGCGACCGCCGCATGACGATCATCCTCGCGACGTTCATCCCCTGCGGCGCGAAGACGGTGATAATCGCCATGTTCGCCGCGATATTCTTCCGCGACATGTGGTACGTGGCGCCGCTGATGGACGTGATAGGCATAGCGATCATCGTCCTGGGCGGCATAGCGCTCAAGAAGTCCAGGGCGTTCGCGGGCGAGGCCGCGCCGTTCGTGATGGAGCTGCCGGCCTACCACATGCCGA
>CAMOHV010000398.1 GCA_946615275.1 uncultured Verrucomicrobiota bacterium
GGTATAACGATCTGCGGAACGTCCACGCCAAGAAGCCGCCTGTAGCGGCGGCCCTCGCCGGCGCGGTCCAGGACGCCGTCGACGTCCTTCATCTGCTTGAGCGTCACCACGAGGTCGAGCTGCTTCTCGCCCCTCACGGCGGTCACGCCGAATACGCTCGGCACGTGTATGAAGCCTATGCCGCGTATCTCCATGTAGCCGCAGGTGGTGTCGGCGGCGGAGGCGTAGAGGACGTTCTCGGCCATGTCCTTGCGGATGCACGTGAGATCGTCCGCCACAAGCGCGTTGCCGTGCTTAACGAGCCCCAGCGCCGTCTCGCTCTTGCCCAGGCCCGGCTCCCCCTCGATCATCACGCCGAGCCCCGCCACCTCCACCGTGGTGCCGTATATCTTCGCCTTCGGCGCGGCGAGCGCGCCAAGGACGAACGTCCCGCGGTGGAAGAACTCGCGCGTGAGCATCGTCGTGCGCATCACGGAGACGCCGGCCGCCTCGGCGGCCTCGCGCACCCCGTCCGGCACGGGCATCCCGCACGCGAACACGAGGCAGTATGCGCGGTTCGCGAAGAGCGCCTTGAGGCGCTCCAGGCGCTCGTCGGCGGCGAGGCTCGTGAGATACGCCTGCTCCGCCTTGCCGATCACCTGGATGCGCTTCCAGCCGAAGTTGCCGAAGAAGCCGGTGAGCGCGAGGCCGGGCCGGTTCATCACCGGCTCCAGCACCTCGTGGTCAAGCGCGTCGCCGCCCACCACCACCTCGATGGCGAGACGCTCCGCGCCCGCGCGCAGGAAGTCGCGCACGGTGAAGACGCTCTTGCGAGCCTCAGCGCTCTCGGATGTCTCCGGCACCCCTTCAGCCCCCCTTCAGACGCATCAGTTCTTCGGCGAGCCCGCCCGGGCTGCGCGAACGTTCCCCTTGCGCGCCTTCACGCGCATCCTGAGAAGCTGGCGCTCGGCGCGCGCGGCGGCGGCGTCCACGACGCTCTTGCCGCTCTCGGAGAACTCCTTCGCGCCCACGGCCGTCTCGCCAAGGCGGTTCGCCTTGACTTCGGCCATGTACATGTGCTTCTTGGCGTCTACGTCGATCACGACCTCTATCTTCGTGACCTTCGGGAAAGACCTCTGGAGCTGCTCCATGCGCTTGATGGCGTATTCCTTGAGCGCCTCGATCTTGACGTCGCTGTGTCGCATCGTTACTTCGATTGACATTTTGTTGTCTCCTTGTTTGTTTTGGGTTGAAAGGTTGAAAAGTTGAAAGGTTGAAAGGTTCTGGCTAGAGCCTGAAGTCCTCGCCCAGGTAGAGCTTTCTCGCCTCGGGGTCGTTTACGAGGTAGGAGCTGGTGCCCTCGCAGAGGAGGCGCCCGTCGTAGACCATGTACGCGCGGTCCACCACGTTCAGCGTCTCGCGCACGTTGTGGTCGGTGATGATCACGCCCAGCCCCTGGTCGCGCAGGCGGCGCACGATCTCCTGGATGTCGTGCACGGCTAGGGGGTCGACGCCGGCGAACGGCTCGTCGAGCATCAGGATGGCCGGTCTGCGCGTGAGGGCGCGCGCTATCTCCAGCTTGCGGCGCTCGCCGCCGGAGAGCGTGTACGCCGGCTGCTTCGCCACCTTCATGAGGTCCAGCGACGCAAGCAGCTCCTCGCATCGCGTCTTGCGGTCCCTGCGGGACATCTTCAAGGTCTCGAGGATGGCCATCACGTTGTTCCACACCGTGAGCTTCCTGAAGATGCTCGCCTCCTGCGCGAGATACCCCAGGCCCTTGCGCGCCCGCATGAACACGGGGAGGTTCGTGAGGTCGTGCCCGCGGAACATCACCTTGCCCTCGTTCGGGCGGACGAGCCCCACTATCATGTAGAACGTCGTCGTCTTGCCCGCGCCGTTGGGCCCGAGGAGCCCCACTATCTCGCCGCAGCGCACCTCCATGCCCATGCCGTTCACCACGGTCCTGTCGCCATAGCGCTTCACCAGGCCGGTCGCCACCAGATCCGGCGGCGAGGCGGGCTGCGCGGCATCAGGCGCGGAGCCCTGCCTTTGGGCCTCGAGCGACTTCTCGGCGGCCATCTCGGCCATCGCCTTCATGACGGGGTCGTCGATCACTTCTTGCCGCCTTTCGCCTTGTCGCCGCCCTTCGGCTTGCCGCCGCCGAACGCCCCGCCCTGCAGGAAGTCCTTGGCCTCGCCGCCCTTCATCGCGCCGCCGGGCATGGAGATGACGGGGTTGTCCACCTCCACCTGCTCTGAGTTGACCCAGAAGGTTATGCGCTCGCCCACCACCGTGGAGCCCTTCTTGCCGCCCTCGCAGAGCTTCGCCTTGATCTCGTCGTTGGAGTACATCACGATCTTGCCGGTGGCCTTCGAGTACGTCGCCCGCGCGCAGTAGGCGGTCTTCTCCTCGTTGGTGATCGCCACATGGCCGATCGCGACCAGGCGCTTGAGCTCGTTCGTTCCGTCGAGGAACACGAAGAGGCGGTCGGAGTGCATCTGGTACTGCTCGTCGTCCACGTGCACGTTGCGGTCGAAGAGGATCACGCCCTCCTTGCGGTCGTAGTCGGTGCGCTCGGCGGTGATGACGGCGTCGCGGCCCGTCATGGGCTTCTTCGCGGCCTCCCCTGGCTTCTTCGCCTGGGCGGCGGGCTTGCCGACGGACTGCGCCTGCGCGCCCTTCGCCGTCTGCGGGGCGACCTCCCGCGTGGCGGCCGGCGGCGCCTTCGCCGCCTGCGGCGCGGACTGCGGAGCGGACGTCTTCTTGGGCGGGTCGGGGCGCTCGTCGGGGTCCGGGTTCATCAGATAGTTGAGCCGCTTCTCGACGGCGGCCTTGTCGGCCACGGCCTTCTCAGCGGCGCGGCGCTCGTTCTCGGCGCGCTGCTCGGCCGCGCGACGCGCCGCCTCC
>CAMOHV010000399.1 GCA_946615275.1 uncultured Verrucomicrobiota bacterium
CGCACGACGTGGTGGACGCGATGATGAAGATCCACCAGTACGGCATCATGAGCGCGCCGACGCTCTCGCAGGCCGCCGGCGTGGAGGCGATGGAGCACGGCGACGAGGACGTGGCGCGCATGCGCGCCGAGTACCGCCGCCGCCGCGACTTTCTCGTGGCCGCGCTCAACGCCGCCGGACTGAAGACGCTCCTCCCCGCCGGCGCGTTCTACCTTTTCACCGACATCACCTCCACGGGCCTCACCTCGCAGGATTTCGCCGTGCGACTTCTGGAGGAGAAGTCCGTCGCCTGCGTGCCGGGTTCGGCGTTCGGCGCCTGCGGCGAAGGCTTCGTGCGATTCAGCTACGCGACTTCATACGAAAAGATCCAGGAGGCCGCCGCGCGCATCGCCGCGTTCGCGAAGGGCCTTAAGAAAAGGAGGGGAGCATGAGCATGAAGGCAACGTATATCAGTCGTATGTCAGAGCGCGGACAGGTCTCGGTGCCAATCGCCATTCGCAACGCCTTGGGGTTGACCCCCAGCAGCCGGATTGCGTGGACGCTCGACACCGAGACCGGCACTGCGACCCTCTCGCCCGTTCGCGCGCCCCGAAAGGGCGGCGCGCAGGCGGCGCTCGGATTCGCCGCCCGCTTCCGCAAGACGCGCCGGACGGCAGACTGGCTGCGCGGCGTGGACGACACGGGCCTCGATAATCTGCAGGGGGGGGCGAAACGATGAAGGCCGCTTACGTTGTCGACACGCCGATTCTCCTGGACATCCTGGAGAACGACCCCGAATACGGGGCGTCGTCCGCCGCATTGCTGGACCGCTATTCGGATGCGTCGCTCCACATCTCCTTGATCTCCTATTTCGAGCTTGCGCCGGCGTTTGACGGCAAGCGGTCATTGCAGGACGAATTCCTGGGACAGATCGGAGTCGTCCTTTCCCACCAGAACGTGCGGGAAACGGGGCCGCTCGTCTATCGCGCATGGGCGCGCTATTATCGACGCGTAAAGGCCCTGGGTGGGCAGGCATTCCAGTTCGTCCCCTGTCTCCTCGGCACGCTTGCCTGTTGCTATGACGGCATCATCACGCGTCGCGGCGCGATCTACCGGGCGATTTTCCCCGACCTCAACGTGATTACGGAGTAAGAAGCAATATATGGCGCAGGAATGGAACATCAGGAGCCGCGGGCACGTCTGCTCCGTCTGCACGAAGCCGCTGGTCGACAAGGCACCGGTCATCTCGGTCCTAAAGGAACTGCCCGAGGGCTATGAACGCTTGGACTGCCATCCCGAATGCTGGAAGACGTTCCCGCACGACTGGGAGCCGTTCAGCTCCTGGGAGGGCGTTTACCTCGCGCCGCCGCCCCCCGACGCGAAGAAGGAGCCGCTCAAGAAGGAGACGGCGGACGATCTGCTGCGCCACCTGATCGCGCTTGAGGATCCGGCGATGAAGAACGTCGTGTACGTGCTTGCCGTGATGCTGGAGCGCTCGAAGATCCTCATCGAGCGCGACGCGCGCGAGCAGGAGGACCACACGATTCTTCGGGTGTACGAACATCGCCGCACGGGCGAGTCGTTCGTCGTGCTTGACCCGCGCCTGCGCCTTGAGAACCTCGCGGAGGTCCAGCAGCAGGTCGTGGCGCTCCTGTCCGGCACGAAGACGCTCGGTGAGGTGTCCGCCGCCGAGGAAGGCGCGGCGTCATGACCGCCGGCGTCCTCCTCGCCGCCGCGGCACTCGCGTGGCCGGAACCGACCCGCGACGCGAAGCCGTGGGTCTACAACTGGTGGATGGGGTCCGCCGTGGACGCGGCCGGACTCGAATACCAATGCAAAGAACTGGAACAGGCCGGCTTCGGCGGCTTCCACGTGATTCCCATCTACGGCGCGAAGGGCTACGAGAAACAATGGCGTGAATTCCTCTCCCCCGCCTGGGCGGAGGGTTGGTCGCTCGCCAACTCGACGGCCGCGCGGCACAACCTCGGCGTGGATCTCACGATGGGCAGCGGGTGGTGCTTCGGTGGTCCCCAGCTGACGAAGGAACAGGGCGTGCGCGCGCTCTGCGTCGTCACCAACCGCACAGCCCTCCCGCGCGGTTCACGAATTCTTTGGGAGGGTCGCGCTCCTGCGCGACCGCACGACCTCATCCTCGCCCAATGCCTGACGGGCCAATCCGTCAAACGCGCGGGCCCGGGCGGGAAGGGCCCGATGATGGATCCGTTCTCCACGGACGCGATGGACGCCTTCATCCGTCCCTACACGGCGTTCTTCGACCAACCCGGCATCCCCAAACCCACTCACCTCTACCACGACTCCTATGAGTACTTCAAGAGCGGCTGGACGCCGGCGCTTTTCGACGCGTTCCGCGCGAAGCGCGGCTATGACCTGCGCGACCACCTCGCCGAGCTCGCGGGTGTGGGCGACCGCGAGGCGGTCTGCCGCGTCAAGTGCGACTATCGCGAGACGCTGAGCGACCTGATCATCGAGGACGTGTTCCCGCGCTGGACGGCGTGGTGCCGCGCGCGCGGCATCCGCACGCGCAACGAGGCGCATGGCGCGCCCGCGAACCTGCTCGACTTCTACGCGCTCGCGGACGTGCCCGAGACGGAGATGTTCGGGAAGGGGGACCGCAGCATCCTCGTCTCCAAGTTCGCCTCCTCCGCCGCGCACGTCACGGGCAAGCCGCTCGTCTCGTCCGAATCCTGCACGTGGATCAACGAACACTTCAACGAAACGCTCGCCGAGACGAAGGTGTTCCTGGACCGCCTGTTCCTCGCGGGCGTCAACCATGTGTTCTTCCACGGGTTCTGCTACTCGCCCGTCGACGCCGTCTGGCCGGGCTGGTGCTTCTACGCTTCGCTGGAGATGAACCCGCGCAACCCGTTCTGGCGGG
>CAMOHV010000400.1 GCA_946615275.1 uncultured Verrucomicrobiota bacterium
GAGCCGGGCGGAGTGTCGCCCAAGGAGGCTCTCGAGAAGATACGCGCGGCGAAGGCCGCGGGCGACAAGGGCGCCTGGACGGTGCGCGTCAAGCCCGGCGTGTACGCCCTCAAGGAGACGCTTGTGTTCACGCCGGCGGACTCCGGGACGCCTTCGGCGCCGGTCGCGTGGGTGGGCGAAGGGGAGGCGACGGTCTTCGCTGGCGGCGAGCCGCTCAAGGAATGGCGCGACGACGGCGGCGGAGTGTGGTCCGCGCCGATCCCCAAGACGCCGTCCGGCGAGATCGCGTACTTCGAGCAGCTTTGGGTGAACGGGCGCCGCGCGGACCGCGCGCGCATCCCCAACCGCTCGCCGCAGAACCTCACGGATGAGTATTTCCACGTGGTCAATCCCACCTGCGCCAAGGCCAAGGACGCCGCGCACGCGGTGGAGCTCGTGGCGATTACGAACGCGGGCGCCGAGGCGCTCTGGCGGATACCAGACGACGAGCTTGACACCGCGCAGATGTGCGTCGTCCACAAGTGGAGCTTCGCGCGCCGCGTCCTCAAGAAACTGGACCGCGCGGCGCGCACGGTCGAGACGCACGGCCACAGCGTGTGGGCGGGCTGGCAGAAGTGGAACCAGCGCGAGACGCTCGTCTCGTTCGAGAACGTGAGGAGCGGATTCGACGCCCCTGGCGAGTGGTTCTACGACAAGAAGGCGGGGCGCGTCCTGTACCGTCCGCTCCCGGGCGAGACGATCGAGACCGTGAAGGCGCTCGCGCCAAGCTCCAAGCTGAGTCGCCTCGTGGAGTTCAAGGGAGACCCGGACAAGGGCGCGTACGTGCACGACATATCCTTCAGCCGCCTCACGTTCGCCGTCACGGACGGCGCGGGCGAGAACGGCGTGTGCAACGGCCCCACGCAGGCCTACCAGCACCAGGCCGCGAGCGGCTACGACGGCGCCGTCACCGCGATGGGGGCTCATCGCCTCTCGTGGGACCGCTGCACGTTCCGCCACACGGGCAACTACGCGCTCAGGTTCAACGACGGCTGCATGTCCAACTCCGTGACGCGCTGCCTCCTGGAGGACCTCGGCGCGGGCGGCGTGTGGATGGGTGCGGGCGCGGGGTACGTCGCGAAGGGCGAGACGCTCATGCGGCGCGTCATCAAGAAGCCAGCCCCGCGCACCACGGCGTTCAACCGCATCGAGAACTGCGTGATCCGCAAGGGAGGCCTCTTCAACCCGGAGGGGACGGGAGTCGCGTACACCCACGTCTCCGACTCCAAGGTCCTCAACTGCGAGATCTACGACTTCTACTACACGGGCGTATCCGTGGGCTGGACGTGGGGTTTCCGCGGCTCCACCGCGCAGCGCAACGAGATCGCCTTCAACAAGATATACGACCTCGGCAAGGGGATCATGAGCGACATGGGCGGCGTGTACACGCTCGGCACCAGCTACGGCACCAAGGTGCACGACAACGTGATCCACGACGTGTGGGCCTACTCCTACGGCGGCTGGGCCCTCTACACCGATGAAGGCTCCGAAGGCATCGTGATGGAGCGCAACCTCTGCTGGAACACCACGGACGGCGGATTCCACCAGCACTACGGCGCGGGCTGCATCATCCGCAACAACATCTTCGCGTGGAACAGGAAGCTCGGCGCGGTGAGGATGGCGAGGCAGGTTGTGCAGGACATTCCCTGCACTCTCCACTTCGTGAACAACATCGTCGTGGTGAAGGAGGGCCCGCTCGTTGGGCGCGGCCCGCGCGGCGTGGGCGGCATCTGGGCCGGGAACCTCTGGTACGACTACTCCGGGAAGCCCGAGCTCGACGGCCTCGACTGGAACGCTTGGAAGGACTGCGGCAAGGAGGTGCTGGGCAAGTACGCCGACCCCCTCTTCGAGAACGCCGAGGCGTTCGACTTCCGCCTCAAGCCCGATTCGCCCGCCTTCGCCCTTGGATTCAAGGCCTGGGACTACTCCGCGGCGGGGCTCAAGCGCTGAGGGGGCGCATCTTGCGATTCGCGCTTTCAACGAACTGGAACAACGCCGGGCGCGTCGACGGCGCGGCAGTGGCCGACGAGGCCATAGACATCGGCTTCGACGCTCTGGAGCTCGGCTTCCGCACGCCGCCCGAGCAGCTGCCCGGCCTCAAGAGCCGCCTGGGGCGGATATCCGTGGACTCCATCCACGCCTACTGCCCCGTGCCCCCCGGCGCACCCAGCGGGCACCCTGAGCTGCACCAGCTCCTCTCCGCCGACGAAGACGAGCGCGGCCTCGCGCGTCTTCTCCTGAAAAGGACATTCGAGTGCGCCGAGGATTTCGGCGCGAAGGTGGTGGTCTTCCACGCCGGATACGTGGACCTCGTCACGTTCTTCACCAGCTACGGCGCGCACGCGATGAAGGCCGCGCTGGCCAAGGCCGGCGGCAAGGTGGACGATCCCCGCTACGCGAAGCGCCTCGCCAAGGCCAAGGCGCTGCGCGCGAAGCGCGGCGCGAAGCTCGTGGAGCTCTTCAAGGGCGAGTTCGCGAAGATCGCGCCTGAGCTCGAAAAGCGCAAACTCGTCCTCGCGCTCGAGAACCTCCCCCGCATCGAGGGGTTCCCTAACGCCGACGAGGCGGAGGCGCTGATGGCGGAGTTCAAGGGCGGCCCGCTCAGGCTGTGGTTCGACACGGGCCACGCGCGCGTGCGCGCCTCGCACGGATGGTCCGCCCCCGAGGCCGAGATCGCGGAGCGCGTGGCGCCGCACGTCGCGGGGATGCACCTGAACGACGTGAAGGACTTCGAGGATGACCACCGCCAGCCAGGCTGGGGCAAGGTGGACTTCGCCGCGTTGAAGAAGATCGCCCAGGGCGACGTGCTGCGCGTCTTCGAGCCGCACAAGCC
>CAMOHV010000401.1 GCA_946615275.1 uncultured Verrucomicrobiota bacterium
CCGGCACCGGCACCGTCTCGATCGCGGCGAACGTGACCGTCAAGGCGGCCGAATGGTTCCACGAAGGCAGACGCCAGCGCTACACCGCCTACACCGCGGCGAACTCCGGCGGACACGTCACCGGCGGCGGCACGCTAGTAGTGGGCAAGGGCGGACTGGTGGTCTCCTTCCGCTGACGCGCCCGCCGGCGCAGCAGTCAGCGGATGACGACGAACGTGCCGGCGAGCGAGCCCGCGTGGAGCACGAGGCTTTTCCCGTCGGCGCTCTTCGCGAGGCGGAACCCTTCCGGAAGCGCCGCGTCCGCGGCCGCGATCGCGGAGGCCGAGAAGCCCACGCCGCTCGTAGTCTCCACAAGCGTCACGTCCACGCTCGCGCGCAGCGACCTGCGCCACTTCTCGAGTTCGCCGCCGATCTCTATGGTCGTGCTGCCGTCGTCGACGGCGCTTTTGCACGTGATCAACGGCCCGTCAAGGTCGTAGCCCCCGGCGGGCACGTCGAACACGAGCAGCGAATCGTTACGGAAATAGGCGTTCCCCGACATCCTCGCGCGCGGACGCGCGCCCTGCATCACAAGCCTGTTGCCGGAGGAAGCGACCGGATACGAGGAGCCCGCCAGCATCAGGCTCTGGCTGTCGCTCGTGCCCGTGTACAGTCCGTTCGAGATCACGAGCGCGTTGTCGCGCGCGTTGAAGTGGACGTTCTCGGCCGTCAGCTCGCTCCCCGCCCCCACGAACACCGTGTTGCCGCACGGCCCGTTCACGCCTCCGGAATAGCACTCGAAGCGGAATATCCCGCTGAAGGACACTTTCGCCCCGTTGACGATCTCGACGCGGTTCGTTCCGGAATCGTAGCTGCAGCAGTACTGGCTGTTCCGCCCCCATTCGCAGCCGTCGAACACGAACTTGTTCCACCCGCTGCCGAAAAGCTCGTAGAGCGTGTCAGGCGCGAAAACGGCGTCGGGCCCGATTATGCGGACGACGTTCCCCGTGGACGCCGTGCTGGTTATGCGGAACAGGCTGCCGGCAAGCGTGGCGTTCGACACCACCACCTCGCTCCCGCCCGATCCTTGGATGTACACGGGGGCGTTGAACACTCCGCCGTCAAGAACGCGCAGGTTGTTCGCAAACGACCCGGCAGATTGGTTCATGTACAGGATTCCGCCGCGATACTCCGCCCCGCGCGACACTTCGATGTTGTTCGACGCAGCCACCTGGTCGCCTCCAGCCTGCCCGTAGTAGAACGACGGCATGTAGACCTTCGCCCCGTCCGTGTATATGTTCTCAGAATTGGAGATCTTCGAGTACACGACGGCGGCCGACGAGGCGTTCGTGAACACTGTTCCGGCTCCCTTCACGACGTTCGTGTTGTACGACCCGCCGTTCGCCAGGTTCAGGTTTCCGCTCTTGAACTCGTAGTATGCTCCGCCGCTCACCTCGAAGAGCGAGTACCTGGGATTCGAATCGCGCAGACGGATGGCGCCGCCGTCATAGACGCGTGATCCGCCCGTCACGATCATGCTGTTTCCATCCGCCTGGTATGCCACCTGGATTCCGCGGGTGTTCGTGACCACTGCTCCGCAGTCGATCTTCAGAACGGAATTCCGCGAGCGATTCCAGCCCTTCACAGACTGCATCGCGCCATATCCGCCGAAGTCCCATGTTCCGCCTTTTATGTGCAGCAGCCCGCAGTCGTTGGCCCAACTGGAGTCCGTCTCCCGCGTGCCGCCGGGAAAGAGCGCGCGCCCATTGCTTGTGCAGGAGAAAGTCACCTTGCGGTTCGGCGTGGCGGAGAAGTCTATCGTGCAGGACTTGGTCCATGAAATGGAGTAGAACTCAAGATCCGAGGAGGCAGTATAGACGGCGCCTTGCGTCTTAAGCTCCACATCGGCGTCCGTGCCGTGCGCGACGTCCCCCCAGGCTGCCGAAGACGCCAGGTCGCCGCTGCCGTCCGCATTCGGGAACTCTGACCCCGCGAAAACGCCGGCGCTGCGGAAGAATGCCGCAGCCAGCGCGACTGCCGCCGCGCATCGGGTGATTGCTCTACAATGCTCTTGTCTGAACATAATGCCTGCCTCTCTTCGATGGGTTGCGATGAGAAACGCGCATATTTTACCATCCCCCTCCACCCCCGTCAATAGTCAATTATACCTTTGGGCGATGCGGGCGTATCTGTTTCTCAAATCATCTTGTCATTTACTCTGATAGGTACTGGGCGGCGGCGGTCGCGGGGCGACCGCCGGGCTTTGAAACTGGCTCTTCAATAAGATCGGCTGTTATGGAAAATGAAAAGGCATCCCCTTGCGCTCCCACGGCAGTTTATGCTAGAATATGACTCAATTTGGTCAAGCCATGACAGGAGAAGGATCATTGCAATGAAAAAGACGATAATGACGATAATGGTGTTCGCGATGCTTTCGGCGACGGCAGCCGTTGCCGCGCCGGCCGCGGGCGTGCATGTGGCCCTCGAGCTGCCGCCGGGGCCTGACAACCCGCGCAACAGCGAGGGCGCGTTCATGCCGCTCAAGGACGGGCGCATCATGTTCGCCTATTCGCGCTACTACGGAAAGTCCAGCTCCGACCACGCCACGGCCGACATCGCCGCCCGCTACTCCTCGGACAAGGGCCGCACCTGGACCACGAACGACGAGATCATCGTCAAGAACGAGGGCGGCATGAACGTCATGAGCGTGAGCCTCCTCCGCCTCCAGAGCGGCGAGATAGCCCTCTTCTACCTCCGCAAGAACAGCACCAAGGACTGCCGCCCGGTCCTGCGCCGGTCCTTCGACGAGGGCAGGACGTGGGGCGAGCCCACGGTCTGCATTACCGACGACGTTGGCTACTACGTCCTAAACAACGACCGGGTGATCCAGCT
>CAMOHV010000402.1 GCA_946615275.1 uncultured Verrucomicrobiota bacterium
AGAAGCCAGTACGTCATCACCGCGCGGCGGCTGAAGGGCCCGTTGCACATCGGCTTGCGCCCGCCGACGACGGTGGTGGAGAGGTAGTCGTCGCTGCCATAGCCGTGAAGCGTCTCGTCGCCGCCGGTCTGCCAGTCCAAGGCGGAGTAGCGCGGGCCGAGGCCGCCGGCGAAGAGAACCATGCGGCCGTGCGTGACGATGTCGTGCCAAGGGACGCGCTCGACGTCCGCGAACTGCGAGCGAGACATCCAGCGGATGGCGGGGAAATGGTCGGACTGGCCGGCGTCGACGTGCCCCATGAGAGCGTCCGTCCCGGCCTCGCTGATCATCGGGGCGGAAGGTCTGCGGAAGACGGCGCGCATGTCATCGAACGCGCGGCCCCACTCCGCGGCCGTGCGCGTCTTGGGGTAGAACACGCCCTTGCGGTCGTAGTAGTCGATCGGAGCCATGGCGGTGAAGACGTCGATGAACATCGCGTCGGGCGCGAAGTCTTTGTGCATGAGGCGGGCGTTCTCTAGGAGCCACGGGCGGAACGCATGCGGGAGCCAGCGGTAGCTCTGCGCGCGCGCGCCCTTGTTGTACCAGGCCTTCTGCGGAGTGCCGTCGGCGTTGAAGATGATGTGGTCGTAGGAGTAGCCGGAGGCGTCGGGGTAGAAGTCGATGTAGTTGTCGTGCGGACAGAACAGGATGCCGTTCCTCTGCGCGGCGCGCGCCATGCGCCTGAAGGCGTCGGCGTCGCCGCGGGGCGGCCATATCTCGGGCAGACGGTAGTCGTAGCCCCAGCGCTGCCACACATGCTTCACGAAGACTGCGTTCGTCACGCCGTACGCGGCCGCCTTCTCGAGGTCGACGGCGGCTTTGGCGTAGTCGCCGCCCCACTGGTCGAGGCACATGCGCCCCGCGACGGCGTCCACGCCCGGTCCCTTTGGATAGCGCGCCACGCCGGCGAAGCGGCGGGCCGCGTTGAACGCGCCCTTCGAGGACGGCACAAGCGAGATCGTGGCGTCGTGATGCGCCTCCAGCGAGAACACCCTGTCCTCGCCGCGGCAGACGAGGCGGTCGGGGAAGATGTCGCTCGCCTGCACGAGCGAAAGCCCGTTCGCGTAGTCCGCGCCCACATGGCGCGCGGAGAGGCTGAAGCCGCCCGCACCCAGCACGAAATTCTTCGGGCCTTCGATCACGTTGCCGAACCCTGCGTACGCCCTAGACGCCGGAAGCGATCCTGGGCCGAGGCCGAGGCAGGTGTAGCGCGGGCGGCCGTCGGCCGCGCGCGCCACCCCCGGCATGTCCCACGCGACGCGAAGCGCGCCCTTCTCCGCCCACACGCGGGCCCGCAGCGGGATCGGCCCGTCGCGGCCCGCAGGCGCCGCCCAATGCTCCACCGCCAACTCGCCGCCGTCCACGCCGCCGGCCGCTCTCTTCACTTCGCACCTTTCGGCCTTAACGCCGGAATCGTCGACGCGGCACCGGAAGCCATGGGCGAATAACACCGCCCGCCCGTCGGTGAATGCAACCACGCAGTCGAGAAGCCCCTCATCGCCAAGGGCGACGCCGGCGCCGTATGCGTCCGCGCCGTCCGCCAGACGGAACCTCCCCGCGGCGGCGTCCGTGCCGGACGCAAGCGCGGCGCGCGCCAGCGCCTCGGCGGCATTCTCTCGCGCGCGCCAAGCCCCGTCCAGCGCCGACGCGCGCCTCGGCCCTATCTCAATGTCCGCGTCTCCAATCGCAAGCCCGTCGCAGCATGTGTTGCCCTTCGGCCCGGGATCGAC
The DNA here is from genome assembly GCA_946615275.1 of uncultured Verrucomicrobiota bacterium. The sequence continues at coordinate 1,770 of CAMOHV010000402.1, forward strand.
CGACACCACAAGTTCGATCCGCCGCCCCGCGAACTCCGAAAGATCCGCCTCGCACTCAAGCCATTTCCCCTTCTCCACGACAAGACGGGAGAACACCGTCTTCTCGACGTCGTCCTTCACCTTCACCTTCACGCCCACGCCGTCGCTCTGGCCCTCCTTTTCCGTGGACGTCCTCAGCGCCACGAAGAACCGCAGCCCTGCCGGCTCCCCCTTAGGCATGTCGAGCGCCACCGACATCTCCGCGCTGCCGCCGACATCCTTTCTCCAAGGCGGATGGCACGCCCACCCTCGCCTCAGGACGCCGCCGTAATCGGCCGACGACGGACAGAACGTCGCGCGCGTCCGATCGTCGCTTCCAACCCGTCCGCCACCCTCCATCGGACGCGTCCGGCCTTCGCGGTCGGTCACGGCGTATGAATGCGCGAAAACCCTGTCCAGCGCGAAGACTCCCCTCCGCAGCTTCGGCTGCCGCCGAGACCCCGGCCTCTCCCACGCCGTGCGGCTAGCGCCCTTTGCGGAGAACACGGCGATGGGGTGGAGAGTGCCCTTGTCGAACGCGAACGCCGCATGAACCGGATAGAGCGCCGCGAGCGCCGACGGCCTGGCGCGCGCCGTGCGCGCCACCACCTTCGCCTCGCCTGCCGCAAGCTCCACGCGCTCCTCGACCGGGCCATCAACGGTCCAGTCGTCGTTGAGCCACACCTTGAGCACGCCGGAGACGGCGCGCTTCGAGCCGTTCGTGAGGGCGACCTCCACCGGCACCGGCGCCGCGGCGTCCTTCGCCGCCAGCGCCAGGCTCGGCGCGGCGTAGTCCTCGTCGAAGCCCCGTATCGACGCCGTCACGCCGTCAAGCGAATCCTGCGGCTGACGATAAGCCAAAGCGTCCTGCGCCGCCACGGCGCACATCAGCGCCAGCGCCGCGACCGCACGCCGACTCCAGATCGTTTCGCCTTCATTCATTTCCTTCTCCCTTGCCCCGCTCACTCGAATGCGTAGAGGAGCGTGCCCTTGAACCAAATGGATGGGGCGTACGCGTTGCCGTAGAGATCCCGAAGTGGCGTGCGCGCGTTGAGCGCGTCGGCCTCGGCCTGCGTCAGCGCCG
>CAMOHV010000403.1 GCA_946615275.1 uncultured Verrucomicrobiota bacterium
AACAACACCTTCCCTGCCTTGAAAGGAAAGGCTCGTTCTACATTATACCTGCGTTATTCACCGGCTGCCTGCCGGCGGCAACACGGAGAGAGTGGAAGCATCCTGTGTCGATCAATTCGTCTTGGGGAACGGCTTGCCCGCGCCGAGGGTCTCAGGCCACTCGTTGCGCTTCCTTATCGCTTCGTCCGCCGCCTTCATGTCGCCGCGGGCCAGCGCCTGCCGCGCGGCCCCCTCCCATGCCTTCTCCCACAGCCCGCGAGCGTTGCCGCTCGTCTCCGCCGGAAGTATCTTAACGCCCTTCAGGTACTCGGCGCACTCCGCGAAGCGCTCCGCGCGCAGGAGTGCTGATGCGTGGAGGAGCTTGAGGCAGTGGACTTTCGGATAGCGGGCGATGTATTCCTTCGTGGCGGAGAGCATGCTTTCGGCGTTATCCACCTCGTCGAAGTACTGCGCAAGGGCGCGGCCCACGCGCCAGCAGTCGCCGGAGATCTTGGCGTCGATGATGTCCGCGAGGCGCATGGGGCCCTTGCGCCGCAAGGCGCGGAAGAGCAGGAACGTGGAATCGGACGGATCACCCACCGCGTCGAGGAGCGCGTCCGCCGCCGCGCCCTCGCCGGTGGCCGCCAGATACACAGCCGCGAAGTACTTGAACTTCCACGACTCGCCGGCCTTCGCCGCCCACAAAAGCGCGGCGCGCGACTCGCGGCGGAACGGTGAGACCTTGGCGATGGGCAGGATCGTGGAGACGATCCTGAGCTGTTCGGCGGAATCCTCCTTGCGGCCAAGGCCTTCGAGGATGTGCGCGGCGCGGATGCGCGCGATCGGATGCGCGGGCGCGAGCGCAAGGATCTGGAGGGCGTCGTCCAGGAGTCCCGCCTCCTCGTACCAGCCCGCGACGTCGACGATCGTCTCCATAGGGAGTTCGTTCTTGATGCCAGACATGAAATCTGCCCCCTTCACGCCGAGGCGCTCCAGCTCCCACCGCGCGGCGTGGTGGAGCGGCCACTGGACGAGCATCAGGCGCGCCGACGCCGCCGCGCGCTTCGTGTCGCCCGACTTCCTCAGGCACACGATCCGCACAAGGTGCGCGTCGGGGTTCATCGGGTCGCCCCTCAGGCACCTCTCCGCCGCGGCGCGAGCCTCGTTCCAGCGCCCGGCCCTCATGCGCGCCTTCGCGACGAGCGCGAGCGAGGCCGACCTGTAGAGGGGCGAATACGACGCGAGCCCGAGGCGCTCCTTGGCCGTCTCAAGATCGCCCAGGCCGAACGCGGCCACGCCGTCGAGGTAGTTGGCCTCGGGGTCGTATGTGTCCACCGCCAGCGCGCGCGCGCAGAGCTCGCGCGTCTCCTCGTAGCGCCCGCGCCGCGCCATGAGCCCCGCGAGGGCGTCCAGCGCCGGCGCGAAGCACGGCTCGGCGGCAAGGCTCTCCCTCAGCGCCGCCTCGCCCTCGGCGTCGGACCGCGAGCGCAGCATCTGCAGACCCTTCACGTAGAGCCCGTAGGGCGAGGACCAGTTGAAGTTCGTAGGCGAATGGAGGGGGCGCTCAACGAGGTTGGACTCCGTGGACTTCGCCTCTATCTGCGCGATGTCGCGAGTCACGCCCCACTTCTCGTCGAAGGTGTCCACGGCGCCGGGCGCGAACGTGGGATGCTTGAACGGAGTCTTCCAGGTGTCGCCCGACGGCTGGTTGAAGGCGCGCCCGCTCTGCAGCTCGATGTACTGTCCGTCGGAGTCCGTGAGGAGATCCTCCCAGATGCCGCCCTCGCGGGAGAGGGCCCATAGCCAGACCTTCCTGCCGAACTTGTCGTAGACGGCGTTCGCATGGTAGGATCCGAACTTCGCGTCGGGCCACCACACGGCGAAGATGCGGTTGTCGCCGTTCAGGACATGGTATGACTTGTGCGAGCCGAATGCGTTGCCGGAGTAGACGGAGAGGTTGCGCCCCTTGGCGTCCACGGGCCAGTCGTGCGCGTCGCCGCCATGGCCGATGTAGGCGCGGCCGGGGAAGAACAGATATGGATCGCCGCGCGCGGAGTAGGCGGCCGTGGACCACTGGTAGTACGGGCCAGGCAGGTTGGCGCCGTTGAACCACGTGGCGCGCGTCACGAAGTGGTCGGCGTCGGGGTATAGCCGCGCCTCCACCTGCCACGTGGTGCGGTTGATGTGCTCGGTGGCGGATACGAAGCAGCTCGCGCTGCCGTCGGAGTTCGTGCGCACGCACCAGTCCACGGGCGTTGCCGTCGTCGGGGAGTGGCCCGTTATCCCGAAGTTGAACTCGATGCCGCCGGAGCACCACGGGCCGCGCATCGCAATGTCTCGGAACTTGACTACGTGGTTGAAGTAGATGAAGTCGCGCCCGGTCTCCTTGTCCACGGCTCCCCACACCTTGCCGCCGATCTCCGGGAGGATCGTCACCTTCACGCGGCTGTTCTCCAGAACCACCGCCGTCCAGTCGCGGTCCTCCGGAACGTCGGTGGAGCCGTCGTAGCGGAAGTAGGGATAGCGCTTAGCCTCGACGCACGGCACGGGGTCGGGGTCGGAGAACAGATACGTCTTCATGGTCAGTTTCTCCACGCGCACCTCCGCGCGCCCGGCCGCGACCGTTTCCTTCGGCCTTTCGGCCGCGGGCTTCGGCCTCTCGGCCGCGGGCTTCGGCGCATCGGCCACGGGCTTCGGCGCTTCGGCCGCGGCCGTCTCCTTCGGCTCCTCGTAGGCTGAAAGCTCGGCGAGATGCGTCACGGAGAGCCTGTCCTCCACCTTCGCCGACTCGTCCCCTCCGCGCTTGCGGGCGAACGTTATCGTGCGCGGGCGCCCCGGGAGCAGCGTCAGGCAGTTGTCGGAGAACTCGCCCCTCACGCCGCGCACGT
>CAMOHV010000404.1 GCA_946615275.1 uncultured Verrucomicrobiota bacterium
GGAGAACTCGACCATGAGAATCGCGTTCTTGGCCGAAAGGCCGATCAGCATCACGCAGCCGAGCTGGGCGTAGACGGAGAGCGGCGTATGCGTGAGCCAGAGGCCGAGGAGCGCGCCCGCGAGGGCCACCAGCACGGACAGCATCACCGGCACGGGGATCGTCCAGCTCTCGTACTGCGCCACGAGGAACAGGTAGGCGAAAAGCATGGCCATGCCCATGAGCCACAGCAGCTGGCCTTCGTTCTCCTTTTCCTGCAACGCGAGGGCACCCCACTCCACGGCGTAGTCCTTCGGGAGGGGCGTGTTTTCGATCATCTCCATGACCTGCGACGAGCTCACGCCGTCCGCCGGCGTCACGTCCACCCACGCGGCCATCATCTTGTTGTAGCTCATCGTCTCGCGCGGGCCGACGACGTACTCGATCGACCCGAGCGACGAGATCGGCACGCTCTCCCCCTTGGACGTGGGGATGCGGATGTCGATGATGTCCCTGATCGACCCACGCCGGTCGGGGTCGTTCTGGAGCTTCACCTCGTAGACGCCGCCCTTGATGTTGAAGTCGTTCACGTAGTAGCTCGCGAGCTTGTTCTGGAGCGTCTGGAAGATGACCTTCGGCGTGAGGCCGAGCATCTCGGCCTTGCGGCGGTCGAGCTTCAGCTCCAGCTGCGGCGTGGAGGCGGTGAAGCCGTGCACGGCGGCCTTCACGAGGCGGTTCGTGCGGAACGACGCCACCATCGCGTCCGCGGTCTCGAGCAATTCCTGCGGCGACTGCCCGGCGAGCGTGCAGAGGTTGAAGCCCACGCCGCTCGACCCGCTGAGGCCCTTGATGGCCGGCGGCTGCGCGAAGCGGAACTCGGCGGCGTAGAGGTCGTCCGTGACCTCCTTGAGCTTGTCCATCACGGCGTCGATGCCCGTCTCCGGCGTCGTGCGCTTGTCCCAGTGCTCGAGGCGCACGAGCGCGAAGGCCATGTTCTCGCCCGTCCCCCAGAGGCCGCTGCGCCCGCAGGTGGAGGAGAGCGACTGCACGCCGGGGATCTTCTTCACGCGCTCGTGGAACTCGTCGATCACGGCGATCGTCTGGTCGAGCGTCTGCCCCTCCGGCAGGCGGCAGTACACGGAGATGTAGCCGCGGTCCTCCTTCGGGAGGAAGGCCGTGGGCACCTTGCCGGACGTCCACCAGAGGAGCGCGCACACGCCGCCGAGGAGGAGGAGCGTGAGGATGCCCTGCCGCACGAGACGGCGCACGAAGAAGAGGTAGGTCGAGCGCGAGAGGTTGAGCAGCCAGTTGAACGGCGCGAACACGCGCGCCGGACGCTCGGCCGGCGGCTTGAGGATGTAGGCGCAGAGGACGGGCGAGAGGACGAGGGCGACGACGGTGGAGAGCATGAGCGCCACGCACATCGTCACCGCGAACTGCACGTACATCATGCCCACCATGCCCGAGTAGTACGCGAGCGGCAGGTAGCAGGCGAGCGTGACGAGCGTGGTGGCGATGATCGCGCCGGTGATCTGCTGCATCGACTTCGACGCGGCCTCCTTCGGCGGCAGCTTCTCCCGCAGCATGAGCGACTGCGTGTTCTCCACCACCACGATCGCGTCGTCCACGAGCGAGCCGATCACGAGGATGAGCCCGAACATCGTGAGCACGTTCAGGGTGAAGCCGAGCGGGTAGAGGACGGCGAACGTCCCGAGAAGCGCGATGGGGATGGCGAGCGAGGGAATCAGGGTGGCGCGGACGTCCTGGAGGAAGAGGTAGGTGATCAGCACCACGAGGACGAGCGCGACGCCGAGCGTGAAGTACGTCTCCTTCAGGAACACGCGCGTGAACGCCGTCGTGTCGTCCGCGAGCACGCCCACCACGCCGGGGGGCATGCGCTTGATCCACTTGTCCACCTCCTCCTTCACGCGCTGGGCGGTCTCGACGGCGTTCGCCTCGGGCGCCTTGTAGACGCTGAGCGACACGGCCGGGTTTTCGTTGAAGCGCGAGCGGATCGTGTAGCCCCGGCAGCCGAGCTCAACGCGCGCGACGTCCTTCACGAGCACCTGCGCGCCGGTGTCGGGGTTCGTGCGCACGACGATGTTCTCGAACTCCTCCTTCGTCTTGAGGCGCCCCTTCACGTTCAGCTTGAAGCTCAGGTACTTGTTCGCGTACTCGCCGCCCACGGTGCCGGCGGCGGCCTGGATGTTCTGGCTCTCGATCGCGCTCTTGATCTCGGCGATGGAGATGTTGAGGCCGGCGAGCTTGATCGGGTCGAGCCAGATGCGCATCGCGTACGTGCGCCCGCCCGTCTCCACGAGCGCCACGCCGTCCATGCGCGCGATGCCGTCCGCCACCTGCTTCTCCACGAAGTTCGAGAGGTCCATGAGGTCCATCTCGCGCCCGTCGGTCATGAACATGTACATGACCATGCGGTCCTCCGGGCTCTTGCGCACGACGATGCCGTTCTGCGTGACCTCGCTCGGGAGCTTCGGCTCCGCGCGCTTCACGGCGTTCTGCACGTTCACGAGGGCGATGTTGGAGGGCGTGCCGGGGCGGAAGATCACGTAGCAGTTGTAGAGGCCCTTGTTGTTGCAGTTCGACTTGTAGTACCACACGTCGTCCACGCCGTTGATCTGGTCCTCGATCACGGTGCCCACGCTCTCGTTCAGCACCTCGGCGCTCGCGCCCGTGTAGCTCGTGGAGACGGTGATCGTGACGGGCGTGATGTTCGGGTACTCCGCGACCGGCATGCGGTGCAGGCAGAGCCCGCCGCAGAGGGAGATCACGATGGCGATCACCCACGCCGTGCGCGGGTGGTCGATGAACACTTGTGAGATCGACCTCACTTCACGGGCTCCACGGTCATGCCCTTCGTGACCTTGT
>CAMOHV010000405.1 GCA_946615275.1 uncultured Verrucomicrobiota bacterium
ATCGTGGTCGTCACCGACGACGAGGACCGCGAGAACGAGGGCGACTGCATCTGCGCCGCCCAGTTCGCCACGCCCGAGAACGTCAACTTCATGGCATCCTTTGCCAAGGGCCTCATCTGCATGCCCATGAGCGGAGCGTGGTGCGACCGGCTTGAGCTTCCGCAGATGGTGGCCGAGAACACCGACAACCACCAGACCGCCTTCACCGTCTCGATCGACGCGGCCACCACGACCACCGGCATATCGGCCGCAGAGCGCTCGATGACGGCCCTTGCCTGCGCGGCCGACGGCGCCAGGCCGTCGGACTTCCGCCGCCCCGGCCACATGTTCCCGCTCCGCGCCCGCCCCGGCGGCGTGCTGAAACGCGCCGGGCACACGGAGGCGACTGTGGACCTCTGCCGCCTCGCCGGGCTCAAGGAGATGGGCCTCTGCTGCGAGATAATGCGCGACGACGGCACGATGGCCCGCCTGGACGACATAGCCGCTTTCGCCGAGCGCCACAAGCTCAAGTTCATGACGATCGCCGACCTGATCGCCTACCGCCGCCACCGCGAGAAGCTCGTGCGCTGCATCGAGGAGGTTGATCTCCCAACCGACTACGGACATTTCCGGCTGAGGATGTACAGGAGCGAGCCGGACGGCCTCGAGCATCTCGCGCTCATCAAGGGCGACCTCGCGGCGGGCGGTCCGCCGCTCGTGCGCGTCCACTCCGAGTGCTTCACCGGCGATGTGCTCGCTTCCGAGCGCTGCGACTGCGGGCACCAGCTCCACGCCGCGATGCGCATGATAGAGGAGGAGGGGCGCGGGGCCGTACTCTACATGCGCCAGGAGGGGCGCGGCATCGGCCTCGCCAACAAGCTCCATGCCTACAAGTGGCAGGAGAAGGGGCTTGACACCGTAGAGGCGAACGTGAAGCTCGGCTTCGCGCCTGACCTCCGCGACTACGGGGCCGGCGCGCAGATGCTCGTGGACCTGGGCCTCTCGCGCATCCGCCTCTTGACGAACAACCCGTGCAAGATAAAGGGGCTCGCCGGCTACGGGATCAAGATAGTCGAGCGCGTGCCGATAGTGGTTCCGCCATCTGAGTTCGACAAGCGCTATCTCGAGACGAAGCGCGACAAGATGGGCCATCTCATCTGAGGAGGGCAGTGGAATGACAATCACGCGAGAGTCAACGTGGGACACGCCCCCGAAGGGCGCCTGGGCGGCGCTCGGGAGGCGCGCCGCCGCCTTCCTCGGCTCGGTGGGGCGCGCAGGGCGCCTCATGGCCGAGTCCTTCGCCTATCTGCCGTCAGTCCTGGCGCGCCGCTCCGGACGCGCCGCAGTGGTGCGCCAGTTCTACACCACCGGCATCCGCACCTTGCCGGTGATATCGGTGGTGGGGCTTTTCACCGGAATGATCCTGGGGCTCCAGGTGGGGCTCGCTCTCTCGAAGTTCAACCAGGAGATGTACCTGGGCGCGGCGGTGATGATAACGCTCATCCGCGAGATGGGGCCGTTCGTGACGGGGATATGCCTTTCCGCCTGCGTGGGGAGCGCGATGGCGGCCGAGCTGGGGTCGATGACGGTGAACGACGAGGTGGCGGCGCTTGAGATAATGTCCATCCCGCCCGTCCGCTTCCTGATGGCCCCGCGCATGGGCGCGCTTCTCGTGATGGCGCCGCTTCTCGCGTTCTACGCCTGCGTGCTGGGCGTGGTGGGCGGCGGGCTCGTGGGCTACACGCAGCTCAACGTGCAGTTCTCCCAGTATCTCGCGAGCGCGATGAGCATGGCGGAGGTGAAGGACCTGTACGTCGGGCTCCTCAAGGCCACCGTGTTCGGCGCGGTGATAGGCACGGTCTCGTGCCACCAGGGATTCTCGGTGGAGGGAGGCGCGGTGGGCGTGGGCCACGCGACGCAGCGCAGCGTGATAATCTCCTTCCTTCTCATCCTCATGCTCGGGTACATGATAACCCGGCTCTTCTACTTCGAGTTCTGACGCCATGATACGGTTCGAAAACGTAGTGAAGCGGTTCGCCGGGAGGGAGGTCCTCTCGGGCGTCACCTTCGAGGTCCGCGACGGCGAGATCCTCGCCGTGGTGGGTCCGTCCGGCACCGGCAAGTCCGTGACGCTCAAGCACATGGTGCGCCTCCTCACCCCGACCTCCGGCAAGGTGTGGCTGGACGATGTGGAGATATCCTCCGCGACCGGCAAGGCCCTCGAGGCCGTACGCGGGCGCTTCGGGTATCTCTTCCAGGGCGGCGCGCTCCTCGGCTGGCTCACGGTTGCGGAGAACGTAGCGCTGCCCCTGAGGGAGCGGACGAGGCTAAAGCCCGCTGAGATCGACGCCCGTGTGGCCGAGGCCCTTGCCGCCGTGGAGCTCACTCACGCGGCGGACCTCTATCCGGCCGAGATATCGGGCGGCATGCAGAAACGCGCCGGTCTCGCGCGCGCCATAGTGCGCCAGAGCGACATCATCCTCTACGACGAGCCTACATCCGGCCTAGACCCCGTCACATCCGTCACGATCAACAGGCTCATCAAGCGCCTCAACACCGAGCGGAAGATGACCTCGATACTCGTCACGCACGACCTTCAGGGCGCGCTTCTCTTCGCGGACAGGATCCTGATGCTCAAGAACGGGCACGTGGTCCTCGCCGCGCCGCCGGCGGAATTCGTCCATTCGGACATCCCTGAGGTCCGCGAGTTCCTGGCCGCGCAGCTCATCACCCCGTCGATCCTCGAGAAGTCGCTATGAACCTCTGTTGAAAAGGAAGCATCTTGAAGTGGTTCATGTACAACGCGCTCTTCTTCGTCGCCTATCTTGCGATGATGCCGTCGTTCCTCCTGAGGATGAAGAGGCGCGGCGGATACCGCGCGC
>CAMOHV010000406.1 GCA_946615275.1 uncultured Verrucomicrobiota bacterium
CTTCGCGGTGGCGGCGTAGGCGCAATCCACGGCGGCTCTGAGTCCGTCGCCCATGCCGGTGACGGAGAAGACGCGTCCGCCGGAGGTGAGGACCGCGCCGTCGGGGTCGGTCTTCGTGCCGCAGTGGAAGACGATCGCGCCGGGCACGGCGGCGGCGTCCGCGAGGCCCGCGACGGCCTTCCCCTTCTCATAGGAACCGGGATAGCCGCCGGAGGCGATGATCACGGTGGCGGCGGACTGGGGTTTCACCGTGACGTCTGCGTCCGAGAGGCATCCATCGGCCACATGGCAGAGGGCGGAGGCGAAGTCGCCGCCAAGGCGCGGCAGAACGGCCTCGGTCTCGGGGTCGCCGAAGCGGGCGTTGAACTCCACAACGTTCACGGCGGATCCGCTCAGGGCCGTCTTGCCGCCGGGGGGAGTAACCATGAGGCCGGCGTATAGCACGCCGCGATAGGTTATCCCGCGTCGCTTGAGCTCGCGGACGACGGGAAGGATGATCTTCTCCTTGATGAGGGGGAGCATGTCGTCGGTGACGACCGGCGCGGGGGAGTAGGCGCCCATGCCGCCCGTGTTGGGGCCCTTGTCGCCGTCAAAGACGCGCTTGTGGTCCTGCGAGCTGGGGAGGAGCACGGCCCTTTCGCCGTCTACGAGGGCGAGGATCGAGCACTCCTCGCCGTGAAGGAACTCCTCGACCAGGACCTCCGCGCCGGCGGCGCCGAAGCGGTTGCCCACGAGCATGTCGTCGATCGCAGCCTCGGCCTGCTCAATGGTCTCGGCCACCACAACGCCCTTGCCGGCGGCGAGGCCGTCGGCCTTGATTACGACGGGGAGCCCGTAGGCGGGGAGCGCGGCCTTGGCCTTGGCGGCGTCGGTGAACGCCTCGGCGCGTCCTGTCGGGACGCCCGCCGCGGCCATCACCTCCTTGGCGAAGCGCTTGGAGCCCTCCATGCGGGCGCCGGCCTTGACGGGCCCGAACGCGCGCACGCCGATCTCGGCGAGGGCGTCCACAAGCCCCAGGCAGAGCGGGGCCTCTGGCCCCACGACCACCAGGTCGGGCCGGTTCTCCTCCGCCCACTTGACGATGGACGGCACGTCCTCCGCGCCTATCGGGAGGTTCTTCGCGAGCGCGGCCGTGCCGGCGTTGCCGGGGGCGCAGAAGATCTCATGGCTCGCCTCGTCCTGGGCGAGGCGCCAGGCGATAGCGTGTTCGCGCCCGCCGCTTCCTACTACAAGTATTCTCATGGCTGTCATTCCTCAGAAGTCAAGATTGCGAACGTTGAGGGCGTTCTCCTCGATGAAGCGGCGGCGCGGCTCCACCTCGTCGCCCATGAGGAGCGTGAACATCTGGTCGGCCTTCACGGCGTCGGAGAGCTGCACGCGGATCATGTGGCGCTTGGCGGGGTTCATCGTGGTGTCGAAGAGCTCCTCGGCGTCCATTTCGCCAAGGCCCTTGAAGCGCATGATCTTGAGGCCCTTGCGGCCGCGGGCGCGCACGGCCTCGAGGAGCGCCGGAAGCGTGTGGACGTTCCTGGCCTCGTTGTCCTCCTCAACGGAGGCCACGGTGGGGTACTCCGCCGGAGTTCCGTCCGGCAGTGCCTCGCGGATGGCGGGATGGCCGAAGTAGTCGTCCTTGGTGAAGCCCATGCCCTCGAGGGAGGACATCTCCTTGCGCAGCATCGAGGCGCCGGAGCCGACTGCGGCGGGATCGTCGATGAGGGCCTTGGGCGAGAAGCCGCGCTCCTCCACCATCTTGCACGTCTGCTCGACCTCGGCCAGGAGGCGCAGGAGGTTCTTGGCCGCCTCGGCCTCGAGGGGCGCGCCGTCGGCGCGCTTAACCACCATGTCGTCCAGGCCCAGGAGGAGGAGGCGCTCCGTCATCTCGCCGTCGGTGAGGACGTATTCGATCTTCTTCTTGCGCTCCACCTTGTAGAGCGGCGGCTGGGCGAGGTACACATAGCCCTTCTCGATGAGCTCGGGCATCTTGCGGTAGAAGAAGGTCAGCAGAAGCGTGCGGATGTGGGCGCCGTCCACATCGGCATCGGTCATGATGACGATCTTGTGGTAGCGGGCCTTCGATATGTCCCACTCCTCGGCGAATCCGCATCCTATGGCGGTTATGAGCGTGCGTATCTCGTTGTTGGCGAGCATCCTGTCGATGCGGGCCTTCTCAACGTTGATCACCTTGCCGCGCAGCGGGAGGATGGCCTGCGTCTTGCGGTCGCGCCCGGAGGAGGCCGAGCCGCCGGCGGAGTCGCCCTCCACTAGGAAGAGCTCGGTCTTCGCGGGGTCGCGCTCGGAGCAGTCCTTGAGCTTGCCGGGGAGGGAGAGGCCGTCCATCACGCCCTTGCGGCGCGTGTTCTCGCGGGCGGCGCGCGCGGCCTCGCGTGCGCGGCAGGCGAGGAGCGTCTTCTCGATCACAACCTTCGCGACGGCGGGGTTCTCCTCGAAGAAGGTGTTGAGCTTGTCGTTCACGATGGAGGCCACGATGCCCTCCACCTCGCCGTTGCCGAGCTTCGTCTTGGTCTGGCCCTCGAACTGCGGCTGGGGCACCTTCACGGAGACGATCACCGTCAGCCCCTCGCGCATGTCGTCGCCCGTGACGTTGTCCTTCTCCTTGATGCCGTTCTTCATCGCGCGGCCGTACTTGTTGACGGTGCGCGTGAGCGCGGCGCGGAAGCCGGAGAGGTGCGTGCCGCCCTCGATGGTGTGGATGTTGTTGCAGTAGGTCTGCTCGATGGTGGCGTAGGTGTCCGTGTACTGCATGGACACCTCGGCCTGCACCGTGCCCGTCACGCCCTGCGCCTCGCCCTCGAAGTGGATCACGGGCGTGAGCGGCTTCTTGTTCGTGTTGAGGT
>CAMOHV010000407.1 GCA_946615275.1 uncultured Verrucomicrobiota bacterium
CGTGGAAGGAGTCCGACAACGTGTATTCCAACTGCCACCCGATGTTCGGCTCCGTGGATGAGTGGATCCTCCGATTTCGCAGATAGACTCACTTGTGTGGCGGCGGAGTCTTTGCTATAATCTACCCAGACCACTTCCCTCAAACCTTAAACATCAAACGCAACCCGAAAGGAAACCAGAATGAAGATCCTCAAGATGGGCATGGCAGGCGGCGGAATCGGCGCCTTCATCGGCGAGATACACCGCAAGGCGGCGCGCATGGACGGCTACGTCCAGGTCACGGCCGGCGCATTCGACATCGTCCCCGAGAAGTCCCTTGAGCAGGGGCGCATACTCGGCCTCGACCCCAGCCGGTGCTACGGCACGGCCGCCGAGATGATCGCCGCGGAGAAGGCCCTGCCGCCGGGCGAGCGCGTGGACTTCATCTCCATCTGCACCCCCAACAGCACGCACTTCCCCATCGCCAAGGCGTGCCTCGAGGCCGGCTTCGACGTCATGTGCGAGAAGCCCATGACCATGACCGTCGAACAGGCCGACGAGCTCTCGGCGCTCGTCAAGAAGACCGGCCGCGTCTTCGGCCTTCTCCACACCTACACCGGCTATCCGATGGTGAAGCTCGCCAAGGACATCGTCAAGGACGGCGACCTCGGGCGCATCCGCAAGGTGGTCGTGCAGTACCCCCAGGGCTGGCTCGGCAACCTCGCCCGCACGATGCCCCTCAAGGCCGCGTGGCGCACAGACCCCAAGGCGAGCGGCGCCTCCTGCTGCATGGGCGACATCGGCACGCACGCCGCCAACCTCGCCGAATACGTCACCGGGCTAAGGATCACCGAAGTGCTCGCCGACCTTTCCCGCTATCTGGGCGGGCGACTCGACGACGACGGCAACGTCCTCTTCCACATGCAGAAGGGCGTGAAGGGCGTCCTCACCGCCACCCAGGTCGGCCCCGGCGAGGAGAACAACCTCCACATCTGGGTCTACGGCGAGAAGAAGACGCTCTGCTGGTACCAGGAGAACCCCAACTACCTGCGCGTCCTCGCGGACACCGAGCCGGAGCAGGTCTGGAAGCGCGGCAACGCCTACGTCGCCGCCAAGTCCGCCGCCGCTGGCCGCGCCACGCGCACTCCCTGCGGACACCCCGAGGCGTTCATCGAGGCCTTCGCCAACCACTACAAGAACTTCACCGACACCATCCGCGCCCGCGCCGAGAAGCGCAAGCCCACCGCCCTCGAGCTCGACTTCCCGTCGGTTGCGGACGGCGTGCGCGGCATGAAGTTCATATCTGCCGTGGTCGCTTCCGCGAAGAACGGCAACGTCTGGACGAAGATCTAGTGCTGATGGCGATTCTCCGGCGCAAGATGGACGGAGTTCGAGCGTCTGGGACGTGTAGGCGTTTCTGGCTTCGGCGGACGAGGTGCTGTTATGGCTCTAGGTGAAGTTGTGAAAAGACTGGCATTGGTGTTCATTGCCATTTCCGCGGGCGCTGCGGCGGCTGCGGATCTGGAGATGCAACGCTTCGGCGGCGGCTACGGGTCTGTGAGGTATTTCGCGACGAGTCCACTTGAGAAGGGTAGCCCTGCCGAGGTGGCGTTCGTCGTGGTGCATGGCTGGGGCGGAGGGGCCGATAAGTGCGAAGAGGCGAGGTCGTTCCTCGGCGCGGCGGCGAAGGCGCTTCGCGAAGGGGAGCGGATGCCGTATGTGATCGCGCCGCTCTTCCCGAGACGGGCGGTCCTAAAAAAGCACAATGTGTCCGCGGAAGGCCTTGCGCTCTGGAACGAGTCGTGGTCGCGCGACCTGACGCAGCGGGGGCGCGCTGCCGACGACTGGCGCGGTGGCGGGGACGCCTCGAACGGATCATTCAGCTCCTACGACGTGATTGACCTGATATTCTCGAAGTTTGGGGACAAGTCGCGCTATCCCAACCTCAGGCGCGTCGTGCTGGCCGGGTTCTCGGCGGGAGGGCAGTTCGTCTCGCGGTATGCCGCCGTTGGCAGAGGCGAGGTGTGCGCGGGCGTCGAGATGGCGTATGTGGCGATGTCTCCCTCGTCCTGGTTGCGGCTTGATCCGTCGGCGCCCTGGCACTATGGTCTGGACGGACGCACCAGATACTCCCATGGGGTGTCAAACGACCAGGTGTTCACGAACCTGTCTTCGAGGACAGTGGTCTATGCCTGTGGCTCTGCGGACGTGAGCGTTCGCGGCGCGCTGGACAAGACGCCGCCTGCGATGGCGCAGGGGATCAATCGCTATGATCGTTTTCTCCGTCAGATGAGTCACATTGAGGCCTTCCCGTCATGGCGGGCAAAGGCGATCTTCCACGTGTTCGGCGGCATGGCCCATGACTGGAGGGGCGCGTATGCCCGCAAGGAGCTGGTGGAGTTCGTCCTTCACGGCCGCACCGATCTGTTCTCCGCGCCGGACCCGGCGCGCCCTAAAGCGGATTAGAGGCCGTATTCTTAAAGTCATCCTCTACATGTTTCTGTGCGCAGCGCGGGCGGCGGGCTAAGCTGTTTCTCTGTCTTTCTTTACACTCCCGAACAACTTCCCGAACCAACGCGATTTCGTCCGCATCGTAATCTCATTCTCGTATCTTTCCCTCCAGGCCTTCAGCATCGTCGCGTCCTCGATCCGCTCCGGGTCGAGCAGCTCGTCGAGCCGCTGTATGGTCCGCGTCGCGTTGTCCGGCACTCCGTCCATCGCCTCGAGATACACGGCCCTCGCCCTCAGCGCCTCCAGCGCCACCTGTTCCCTCGCCTTTCGCAGCTCCTCCTCGCCCCACCGTCTCATCTCCGCCCGCCGTTCCTCCTCCGTCCACTGATTCTCCGGCCCAAGCATTCCCTCCGAACCCCACA
>CAMOHV010000408.1 GCA_946615275.1 uncultured Verrucomicrobiota bacterium
GACATCGTGCTTGTGGGCGAAATCCGCGACAACGAGACCGCCGACATCGCGGTGAAGGCGGCGCTCACGGGCCACCTTGTGCTTTCCACGCTACACACGAACGACGCCTGCGGCGTGATTCCGCGTCTGATTGACATGGAGGTGCCGCCGTTCCTTCTCGCAAGCTCCCTCATTCTCGCGCAGGCACAGCGCCTTTTCCGAAAGCTCTGCCCGTTCTGCAAGCAGCCTGTGGACGTCAACATGGAGCTCTTGGAGGCGAACCGCGTGGATCCCAAGCCGTTCGAGGGCGTGCAGATATTCGGCCCGTGCGGCTGCCCGAAGTGCCACAACTCCGGCTACAAGGGGCGCGGCGCGTTCATGGAGGTGCTGCCGGTCACCACGAAGATCCGCGCAGTGATCGAGAAGGGCGGCGACGCGGAGCTTCTCAAGAAGCTCGCGCTGGAGGAGGGCATGGTCACGCTCAAGGAGGCCGGAATGCGCAAGGTGCGCGCTGGCGTGACGTCGCTCGAGGCCGCGTTTGAGGTGACAGGCGGCGAGTAATGGGAATTGAGAATTGGAGAATGGAGAATGGAGAATCGGGTATGGCGAATTGGAAATGGAGAACGGGGAATTGGGAATAGAATTGGAAATGGAGAATGGAGAATTGAGAATTGGGAATTTGGGAATCTGAAATCTGAAATCTGAGATTTGAAATTGAGAGTCAACAGAGAATCGAGAGTAGAGAAGATGGCTAAATCGGAAATCAAGATAAAAGGGGCGAAGAAGATCGCCAAGAACGAGGTGATCCCATTCACCCGCCAGCTTGCGTCGATGCTTGGTGCGGGCATGACGATTCTCGCATCGATCCAGACTCTGGAGGAGCAGTGCGCCAACCCCGAGTTCAAGAAGGTGCTGCAACACCTAAGCGAGGTGATCGAGGGCGGCGAACCGCTTTCGGCGGGATTGACCGACTTCCCCGTCCTCTTCGACGAAATGTACGTGAACATGGTGATCGCCGGCGAGCAGTCCGGCGAGTTCGCGCCCATAATGAAGCGCCTTGCGCAGATCATGTCCTCGGCCTCGCGCCTGAGGAAGAAGGTTAAGAGCGCGATGACGTACCCAACGGTGATCGTCTCGATCGCGCTGTGCCTTGCGGGCGGATTGATACAGTTCGTGGTGCCGGTGTTCGCCGAGATGTTCGCTGGTTTCGGGAAGCCGCTTCCGATGCTCACGCAGAAGCTCGTTGATGTTTCGGATTTTGTGAAGAGCTGGTGGTACATCATAGTCCCGTGCGTGATCGCGGCCGCGTGGCTCTTCCGCAAGTGGAAGAAGACGGAGAGGGGGCGGCTTAAGTTCGACGAGTGGATGCTGAAGCTCCCGGTGTTCGGCATATTGAACCAGAAGTCCGCGATAGGCAGGTTCTGCCGCCTTCTCTCGCAGATGGTGGCGGCGGGCGTCCCGATCCTGAAGTCGCTGAAGGTGGTGGCGGGGTCGCTCGGCAACTGCGTGCTGGAGAAGTCGATTCTCGCTGCGCGCCTTGAGGTGGAGCAGGGCAACCAGATAAGCCCGTCGCTCGAGGGCAAGCCGTACATCCCCGTGCTGATGGTGCGAATGCTCGCCGCGGGCGAGAAGGCCGGCAAGGTGGAGGACATGCTCGACTCCGTGGCCGACGCCTACGACGAGGAGGTCGAGACGATGCTCGGCACCCTCACATCGCTCATGGAGCCGTTCCTCATGGTGTTCCTTGGCGCGATAATCGGCACGATCGTCCTCGCGATGTTCCTTCCGATCTTCAATCTCGGCTCTCTCGCTTCTTGATGATTTGCACTTGCGCATGTCGCCGTAAATGATGTATAATATACGGCGACATGCCAAATATCCTCATAGTCGACGACGAGCCGAGAATACTTCTTCTGCTTCAGAGCCTGCTGAAGTCAAACGGCTACGGCGTCCAGACAGCGCGCGACGGAAACGCCGCGCTGGAAATACTCCGCAATGGCGGCGTCGACATCACCGTCACCGACCTTCGCATGACGCCCATGGACGGGATGGCGCTCTTTGAGGAGATCAAGAAGATCTACCCGCAGATGCCCGTGATCCTTCTTACCGCCTACGCAAGCGTGGAGACTGCGATAGACGCGATGAAGAACGGAATATTCGACTACCTCACAAAGCCGTTCAAGGTGGACGACATGGTGGCCTGCCTGAAGCGCGCAGAGGAGAAGATCGCGAAGAACGCGTCGGCCGCGACCACTCTCGGCGCGGACCACCCGCTCCGCTACCAGTTCGAGAACTTCATCGCCGCCTCGCCTCTGATGAAGCAGGTGTGCGAGACGATCCAGAAGGTGGGCCCCACGCCCGCGACGGTCCTCATCAACGGCGAGTCCGGCACAGGCAAGGAGGTGATCGCCCGCACTCTCCACAAGGCATCGCCGCGCGCCGGGAAGCCATGGGTGGCCGTGAACTGCGCCGCGCTCCCGGAGAACCTTCTCGAAAGCGAGATGTTCGGGCACGTGAAGGGAGCGTTCACTGGGGCGTATGCCGACAAGGAGGGCCTCTTCGAGACGGCCAACGGCGGCACGCTCTTCCTCGACGAGATATCCTCCATGCCTCTTCTCCTCCAGGGCAAGCTGCTGCGCGTCCTCCAGGAGCGCGAAATCCGCCGCGTGGGCGGCACGAAGGACATACCCGTGGACGTCCGCGTGATCGCCGCCTCAAACGCAGACCTGGAGCAGGCCGTGGTGAAGGGCACGTTCAGGAGCGATCTCTACTATCGCCTCGCCGTGATAACGATCGACATACCGCCGCTGCGCCAGCGCGTCGAGGACATTCTGCCGCTCGCGCTCCACTTCGTGCGCACTGAATGCCCTCC
>CAMOHV010000409.1 GCA_946615275.1 uncultured Verrucomicrobiota bacterium
TGGAACTGATCCCGACCACCGTCGGGATCGTCCTGCTGACGTTCGTGCTCTTCCACGTAGTGGGGGGATCGCCTGCCGAGGTGGTGTTGGGGAAAAACGCAACCAAGGAATCCATCGCCGCGTTCAACAAGAAGTACGGCTACGACAAGCCGCTCATAGTGAACACGCGCGCTGGCGAGAGTTTCTTCGATTCGCAGTTCTTCAACTTCGCGGCGAACCTCGCGAAAGGTGAGTTCGGGGTCTCCACGGAATACGACGAGCCGGTGGCGGACGTCCTGAAGCGGGGCGTCGGGCCGTCGCTTACGCTCACTGTGCCAATACTCGTGGGGGGGACGCTGCTGGCGCTTTCGCTCGCGCTCGTGTGCGCGGCGTTCCGCGGAGGGTTCTGGGACCGCGCCACGCTCGTCGCGTCCACGATCCTCATGAGCGTGAACTACGTGGTGTGGGTCCTTGCGGGGCAGTTCATATTGGCGTACAAATGCGGGCTCTTCCCGATATGGGGGTACGAGAGCGCGTTCTATCTCGTGCTGCCGGTCCTGATAGGGATATTCTCGTCGCTGGGGACGGACGTCAGGTTCTTCCGCACGGCGGTTCTGGACGAGATATACAAGCCGTACGTCCGCACCGCCGAGGCGAAGGGGCTGTCGCGGACGCGCATACTCGTGAGGCACGTCCTCAGGAACGCGCTCATACCGGTGGTTACGTACGTGGCGCTCGCGATACCGTATCTCTTCACCGGATCGCTTCTTCTGGAGTCCTTCTTCGGGATACCGGGGCTGGGGAACGTGTCTATAAACGCGATACACTCCTCGGACATGGCTGTTGTTCGCGCCGTGGTTGTGCTGGGCGCGCTGTTGTACCAGTTCGTGAATCTCCTGACCGACCTCGCGTACGCGGCGCTCGATCCGCGCGTGAGGCTTGGCTGACTTGTTGGGGGCTACCATCATGGCGAAGCAGGAGAGCGGTTCCACTGGGTATGGGTTCGGGACATTCCAGGGGGTCTTCACGCCGAGCATCCTCACGATCATCGGCGTTGTGATGTATCTGCGCTTCGGCTGGATGCTTGGCAATGTGGGCCTGGCGGCGGCGCTTTTCATAGTGGCGATAGGCAACGCGATAACGTTCCTCACGGGCCTCTCGATCTCGGCGCTGGCGACGAATATGCGCCTCAAGGGGGGCGGGGCGTACTTCATCCTCTCCCGGACGCTTGGCGTGGAGGCGGGGGCGGCGCTTGGGATACCGCTCGCGCTTTCGCAGGCGGTGGCGGTGTCGTTCTACGTGGCCGGCTTCGCGGAGGCGCTTTTGGGGGCGCAGTTCCAGTTTGCGATGGGGTGGGATCCGCGCACGACGGGGCTTGTGACGCTGGCGGTGATAGCGGTTGTGGCGTCCGTCTCGGCGGACATTGCGCTCAAGACTCAGTATGTGATCATGGCGGCGATATTCCTGTCGCTGGTGTCGTTTTTCCTCGGAGGGGCGCCGGAGGGGCTGGCGGCGCCGCCGCCTGAGTCGGTGCCGGCGCCGCTGGGGTTCTGGCCGGTGTTCGCAGTGTTCTTCCCGGCGGTGACGGGGATACTCTCGGGGCTTGGAATGTCCGGAGACCTGAAGGATCCGGCGAAGTCGATACCGCGCGGCACGCTGGCGGCGATCGCGACGGGGTTCGTGGTCTACATGGCGGTTCCCATCGCGCTGAACGCGATGGTGCCGGACTCTGCCACGCTGCGCGCCGACACGATGATCCTGCAGAAGTGCTCGCGCTGGCAGAGCCTCATACTGCTGGGCGTGTGGGCGGCGACGCTCTCAAGCGCCATCGGCAGCTTCCTGTGCGCGCCTCGCGTATTCCAGGCGCTTTCGCGCGACGGCGTCCTCCCGGCGTTCTTCGGGAAGGGGTTCGGGAAGTCCGACGATCCGATGCTCGCGTCGCTCTTCTGCTTCGGGGTGGCGGCTTTGGGCATCGCGCTTGGCGACATCAACGTGCTGGCGCCGATCCTGACGCTTTTCAACCTCTCCACGTACGGGCTCCTGAACTTCTGCGCAGCGATGGAGGAGGTGCTCGGCAGCCCGATGTGGCGCCCGTCGTTCCGCGTGAAGGCGTTCCTTTCGTTCGCCGGGTTCGCGGGATGCCTTGCCGCGATGTTCATGATAAGCCCGGGGTGGACGTTCGTCGCGCTCGTCTGCGAGGGCGGCATCTACTGGATCGTGAGGCGGCGCAACCTCCGCGTGAGGTGGGGGGACGTCAGAAGCGGCATCCTCGCGGCCGTGGTGCGCCTTGCGTTCCGCCACCTCGAGAAGAGGCAGTACGCTGAGCGCAACTGGCTGCCGAACCTGCTGGTGATGCTGAAACTGCCGCTGGAGGAGTCGCGCATACTAGAGTGGGCGCGCGCCATCTCGGCGGGACGGAGCCTTGTGACGGTGGCCGCCGTGCTGCCCGAGGAGGCGGCGGAGACGATACGCAAGCCCGATCTGCGGGACTCCGTGAGGAGGGCGGCGGCGAAGGCGGGGCTGGAGGCCTTCGTGAAGCTTCTTCCGGCCGCCGACGCATGGGCGGGGATGGCGGAGCTCGTCCGCGCATACGGCTTCGGGCCCATCGTCCCGAACACGGCGCTCATGGGCCTTCCTGCGCCGGAGAACGCGGGCCTCTTCGCGGCGCTTCTGCGCCAGCTCGTCGACAGGCGGCGCAACTTGATAGTGCTGGACGAGGCTTCCGCGCCCGGCGAGGGGCCGATAGACATCTGGTGGCGCGGCAACAACCCCAACGCCGGGCTCATGCTTGTGGTCGCGATCCTCCTCCAGCGTTCCGACGAGGGCCGTCGGCGTCCGCTGCGCCTCAACATGATCGTGCACCGGCGCAC
>CAMOHV010000410.1 GCA_946615275.1 uncultured Verrucomicrobiota bacterium
GTGAAAGTGGAGGCGGAGGCCGCCAAGGAGTAGGAGGATGGACGGCGCTGTGAAGATAGAGGGCGGTTTCGCCGAAGTGGGCGCGGGCGCGTGGCTGATGGGCCGCGCGCAGCCGGCGGCATTCTTCGGCGCCGCCGTGCGCCGCCGCCGCAAGGGATGGGTCGTCCGCGACAGGGGCAGCCTCGACCTCGTGGAGACGAACGCCGCCGCGAAGTGCGCGGACTCCGCCCGCCCGTTCCTCACGCACATACCGTGCGCGGAGCCGATCTTCGCCGTCTCCGGCAAGGTGCTGGTGGCCCCCGCCGCCGCGCGGAAGGACGCGCACCTCGTGAAGGCAATCCCGATGAGCGCCAAGCGCTCGCTCTGCGCGACGGAGTTCGCGGTGCCCGGGGAGGAGTCCCCTGCGTGGGTCGTCATGGCCACGGCGGGCAGGACGGCCAGGGTGCCGATTCCCGACGGCGACACCTTCTCCGCGCGCCCCGAGGCCGTAGTCGCGTGGACGGGGCGCCTCCCGACCGGCTTCTGCCCGAAGATCTCGCTGTGGGACATCCTGCTCCCGCGCGGCCCGCGCGATCTTCTCTTCACCTTCTACGGCCCGTCCGTCGTGTGGATCGAGGGCTCCTTCGACCCCCGGCTTTCGAGCTTCCCGGCCAGATTTCCAAACTCGCGGAGGGCCTATGGCGTTTGACGCGGCACAGATCCTCCGGCAGACGTTCGCGGCGGGCATGGCCATGCAGATGCCCGACCTTCCCGACGTGCAGGCGCCGGCGGCGCAGCGCGGCGAGCTGATGGGCACCGCCATGATGGCGGACGTCGACGCGGCGGCGGACCTCATGGACTCCATGGAGGAGCTCACGACGCAGTTCGAGGAGACGCAGGTCAAGAAGATGGCCGAGCGCAGGATGGGCCCGCTGCAGGGCTCGCGGGCGTCGTTCGTGCGCGCCCTAGAGGCGTGGAGGGGGCTGATGCCCGACATGCCGGGGAGCGACAAGCTCGAGAAGTTCGCCAAGAACCTGCGCGAGGCCAAGCTAGCGGGCAGGATGCCGTCCGCCGACTCCATCATAAAGGGCCTTGCGCGGGAATCCACCGACGCCAGCCACCAGTTCGCCATGCTCGACCTCCTGGAGCAGATGATGGGCGAGGGTGACGCGGAGCTTCTGCGCCTCGTGAGGCAGGCCAAGGCGCAGCTCATGGCCGAGAAGGGCCCGGACGTCAAGGCCGGCATCAACCTCGCGGAGGAGGTGAACGCCAGGGCGTCCACGCCGGAGGAGATGCAGAGCCTCCGCGACATGTACCGCGGCGAGGTGGTGGGGTTCACGAAGCCGCAGGACTGCTTCCGGTCCCTCCTCGCCGCGCGCGGCGCCGGCGGGCTGAAGGACGCGATAGATTTCCTGATCGCGGGCTGCGGGAGGGACCTCGCCTCCGAGAACCCGTCAATGGAGCACGAGGCGCTCGGGCGGATCCTCACCGACCTCCAGTGCGTCCAGGTGCTGCAGACGGTGATGGAGAAGCTCTCGCAGCTGGGCGCGCGCATGGGCCTGCAGTTCGGCGAGCCCTGCATGCTCAACGGCGAGCAGATGACCGGGCGCGTGGTGGAGCTCACGGAGCAGGCGTTCGTCACGTCGGTGGCCGTGGCGCGGCTTGTCGCGGAGTGTGGCATGGCGAAGCTCCTCGCGCAGATGGACTTCACGCGGGAGCTCACCCGCATATTCCGCCAGCTCTCGCCGAGGCTCTTCGCCAAGGAGGGCGACAGGCAGAGGCTTGTGGACGCGGCGCAGGAGCATCTCGACGGGCTCGTCGCCCGCGAGAACGAGGAGGCCGAGGAAGATGGAGGCGCGGCATGACGGCACCTGACTGGATAGACGCCATAGTGCGGGACTTCGGGCGCTCCGCCGGCCTCTCCGACTTCGCGCTGAACGACCGCGGCGCCGCCGCCGCGGCGTTCGACAACGGCGTGACGCTGCGCTTCGAGTACGCTTCGGACGCGCTTGTGGTGGCCGTGACGGTTCCGGCCGCGCTCGACGCGGAGCGCGCTCGCGCGCTCCTCGCCTACGCGCACCCCGACGCCGGCCTCGGGGCCAGGGTGCGCGCGGGATACCTCACAAGGCGCGGAAGCGCGGTGTTCGCCGTCCGCCTCTACGCCCGCGACGCCACGCTTCCCGCAGTCAACCGCGCGTTCGAGGTGCTGTGGCGCGTGGCCATGGAGTTCGGAGGTGCCGCATGAGCCTGAGCGTCTCCCGCACCACGGAGCCCCTGCGCTTCGACACCGGCATCGGGCAGACCGGATACGCCGAGGTGATGGACACCCCGGCCGCCGGCCAGCCGCAGAAGTCGCTCCTCCCGGGCTCCACCACCGTGAGCCAGGCCGTCGACGCCCTCTTCCCCACGGACGCAAGCGTCTCCGAGGAGGTGATGCGCGCCCTCGTGGCCGGGAACTCCGCCTCGCTCAGGACCCCCGGCGGATTCGCCCAGGCCGCCCGCTCCGCCGCGCGGTCGCTGCGCGGCCACGACACCGCGGCCGCGGACGCCGCCGCCCGCGAGATCGAGACGCTTCTCGCCGACACCGACCTGTTCGAGCGATACAGAATGGCGCTATTGGAGACGTAAATGCTAAAGAACCTCTTGAACTTCTCCAACGTCTTCAGCCGGTTCGGCGACCTCGTGCTCGCCTTCCTGGTCGTCTGCATCATCGGCCTTCTCATCGTGCCGCTCCCCACGCCGATGGTGGACCTCCTGATCGCCATCAACATCATGATCTCCACCGTGATGCTGATGCTCTCGCTCTACCTGCCGCGCTCGCTCGCGTTCTCCACGTTCCCGTCGATGCTGCTCTTCACGACGCT
>CAMOHV010000411.1 GCA_946615275.1 uncultured Verrucomicrobiota bacterium
CGAAGGAGCTTGGCGAGAACCGCTTCAAGCAGCTCGTCAAGAAGATCGGCCAGGAGAAGGCTATGGAGATGTTGAAGGGCGCCGAGGAGGGCTTCAAGGAGAACTACGCGCTCCTCAAGAAGCTCGCCGAGATGTAAGTCAGGGCTGATCCCAAAGCAACGGGAACGCCGTCCGCACCGCGGGCGGCGTTTCTGTCTTCAGGTCTAAGTCTGGAGTGGCCGGTTACTTTCTGTCGTGTCCAGAAGTTCAGTGATTGCCCTCGAGCGCCGCCTTGATGAGCGCAAGCGCCCTCTTGTCGCCGTCGCGGACGAACAGGCGCTCCGGATGGAACTGGACGCCCACGATCGGCTTCGTGCGGTGCTCGATCGCCTCGACCACGCCGTCTTCTGCGACCGCCGTCACCTCGAAGCCCGGCGCGATCTTCTTGACGCTGTACCTGTGCGAGGTGTTCACCATCTGGCGGCCCTCGCCGAAGGCCTTTGCCATCAGCGAGCCCGGCTTCACGTTGACAACGTGGAACTGGTCGTTCGTCCAGGTGCTCGCGATCCAGCTGTGCCCTACCTTGACGGGCGCGTTCGTGTCGTTCGGCCCGTAAGTTCCCCCAAGCGCCACGTTGATCTGCTGGTGCCCGTTGCAGATGCCAAGGACCGGCTTGTTCTGCGCGGCCGCCATCCTGACGAGCTTGCGCTCGAAGTCGTAGCGGCCCTGGACCTCGCCCGGAACCGCGCCGAAGAGCACCAGCGCGTCGGCCTTCCCCAGCATCTCGCCCAGCTTCGCGTCGTCGACCTCGTTGGGCAGCACGAGCGGGACGAAGCCGGCCGCGGCGATCGCCTTGGAGGTCGTCCGGCAGCCGACTACGGACCGATTGGTCGTGCAGGCCTCGGCTATCAGCGCCACCTTCGTTCGCGGCGCGCGCTCCGTCGGCATGGCGGTCGAGAACGGCCTGCGCTCCGGAATGGACTTCTTCTCGCTGAAGTCGCCGTCGTTGAAGTTCATCTTTACGAGGTGCCACGAGAGCTCGTCGAATATCCGTTTCGCGTCGCAGAGCGCCGTGCGCTGGGCCTCGACGGCGTACGCCGTGATCGCCGCCGCGTCGCCCGTGCGCACTAGCAGCGGGAACTCCTCGAGCCAACGGTCCTCGCGCGCGCGCCAGAACGCCCGCACGCCGTCGCCGTACTGGCGGCGGTCGAGCTCGGCGAGCGCGCAAAGCCGCCTGTAGTGCGCGGACGGAATCGCCGCGCAGAAGCGTTCGCCCGCGTGCATGTCTGCCGCGTCATAGCCCTCGGCGAGGGCCGTGATCGCCGCGTTGAGCGGCAGGAACGGCGCATGCTCCGCGTTGGAGAGCGTCACCCACATCGTGCAGCGGCGGTCCGCCGGAAGCGCGGCGTCGAGGACTAGCGCGTGGCACGTGCTCTGCCGGCCGACGCCCACGACGCGCACGGTGCTCTTGTCGGCGCCCTGCTCTGGACAAAGCTCCGTCCCCTCGTAGCGCCAGCGCATGACCTCCTGGACCTCGCGCAGCGTCACCTTGTGGTCCGGAGTGAAGAAGAGCGGCAGGAGCTTCGTCCGATCGTAGGCGCCGGCCTCGGACGGGGCGAATCGGCGGCGGCCCATCCACGTGCGCAGGGCGCTGGCGTGCAGCGGCTCCCGCGCGTAGGTGGCGGCGAGGTCGATGAGGCCACCCTTGCCGCGCTTCAGAAAGCCGTTGCGCTCGGCGAGTCCGACTAGGTCCGGCGAGCAGAGCGTGTCCGGAGACGCGGGGTCGAACTCCCGCAGCAGGAACTGGTTGCCGACGAAGAGCATCTTGTCCTCGGGCATCCTCACTGCCGCCCACTGGTGCCCGGTGTAGACCTCGACGTACCACGCCTCGTTCGCGTCGGCGACCATGTAGATCTCCGCGCCGTTGTGCCCGCGGCTTCCGACCACCTTCCCGAGCAGCTCCACCGCATCGCGTGCCGTCGCCGCGCAGGTGATGAGCAGCCCCGGCAGAGTGGCCTCGGCGAAGCCGGTCGAGACGAATGGATCCGCGTTCGTGGCCGCGACGTTCGAGTATGCCGTGACCGTGCCCGAGAGCATCACGCCCTTTTCGTTCGCGCACGCGCCGTCATAGCGCCCGTTCTTCGGCCCCCACGGCACGGAGGGCACGAGCACAGCATGGTAGGTGGTCGCCGGCAACGGCCACTCCGTCTTCATGTCGTTGCCGATGTAGTGCCGGCCCGGGGCGTCGTCCACGCGCGGCAGTATCTCGAAGCGCTTGCATCTGCCGACGCTGGAGTCCACAGTGCGGGCAATGATCGTGGTGCCGTCCGCCGACACGCCGCGCCCGACGTATATGCCCGTGCACGCCGCGGCGGCCGTGGCGGCCGCGCACACGCCGAGGTTGACAATTGATTTCATGTTCATTCCCGTCTTCTCCTTCCTTCCAGCGCTGCCTTCAGGAGCGCAAGCGCCTTCTCGTCGCCGCGCACGGCCATGTACTCCGGATGGAACTGGAAGCCGACGACCGGCAGCGTCCGGTGCTCGATCGCCTCGACCACGCCGTCCGGCGCGCGCGCCGTCACCTCGAAGCCGTCCGCCACGCGCGCGAGGCTGTAGTTGTGCGACGAGTTGACAGTGATGCGCCCTTCGCCCAGATGCTTCGCGACAAGCGAGCCGGGCTTCACGTCGATCTCGTGGTAAAGCCACTTCCAGTTGACGTTCTGGCGGTGGACGAGCGGCTTCTCCACGACCTTCTCGTTGCGCGCGTACGTGCCGCCGAAGGCTACGTTGACCTGCTGGATTCCGTTGCAGATGCCGACGACGGGAAGCCCCAGCGCCGCCGCCTTCCGCACCATGTAGCG